>JAGWNV010000295.1 GCA_028872975.1 Acidobacteriota bacterium | reverse complement strand
CGGCCGTGGCTCGCCGGTACCCCGATCCCTCACAGCGGACGATGGTCGACATCGACCTGCTGCTGCCGCGCCGCCAGCACCGCCGGGCCCTCGCCGTCCTCGCCGACGCCGGGTGGGCGCCGGTTCGGCGCGGCGGGCACGGCCGCTACGACACCGTCCTCGCCCACGACGCCGTGCCGGGCCTCCCGCTCGAGCTCCACTACGGGCTGCAGTCGTGGTACGAGCGCGCCACCCTCGCCGACGCCGGCGAGATCTTCCGCCGCCGCCGCCCGGCGCCGGGGCTCGTCCCGGGGGCCTTCGCGCCGCGTCCCGAGGACGAGCTTGTGGTGCTCGCCGCCCACGCCGGCAAGCCGTACCACGGCTTCGGGCGTCTGGTGTGGAGCGCCGATCTCGTCATGGTGCTCACCGACGACGGCGCCGGGGCCATGGACTGGGACGAGGTGACGCGGCTGGCGCGGCGTTGGCGTTGCGTCACCGTCCTCGGCGTCGCCCTCGAGCTGGTGCGGCGCCTCGGAGTGGACGTGCCCGGCGGTGGGGACCGGCTGCCCGGGGGAGGCTGGCGGGCAGGTGCCCTGTCGCGTATCTTGTCGCCGCTGTGGCCGCTCGAGATCGCCGGTTCGAGGGACGACTCGACGTACCACCTCCGGTTCGCCTTGGCCGACAGCCGATGGCGACGGCTGGTACTGGCGGCGGGGGGGATCCACGGACTGAGCCCGGCCGGGCAGCTCCTGTGGCCGGCGGTGGCGGGCCGGCGGGCGCTGCGCCGCCTGCGCCGGTTGTCGGCCCCGGCCCGGTAGCCGGGCCCGGTCCCGCCGCCGGGGGGGCCCCGACGGCGGTCGCCGTCATCGGCGCCGGCTACGTCGGGCTCACCACCGCCGTGGTGCTCGCCCATCTCGGCCACCGGGTCTGCTGCGGGGAGATCGACCCCGCCAAGGTGGCCAGGCTCTCGTCCGGGACGCCGACGATCTTCGAGGAGGGCCTCGAACCCCTGCTGCGCGAGGGCCTCGACTCGGGACGGCTCCGGTTCGTCGAGGGGGCCGCCGCGTCGGTGTCCGGTGCGCGCTTCGTCTTCCTCTGCGTGCCGACCCCGCAGCACGAGGACGGCTCCGCCGACGTGCGGGCGCTCACCGCCGCCGCCCGCGAGATCGGCCCGCACCTGGCCGAGGGCGCCGTGGTCGTCAACAAGTCGACGGTGCCGGTGGGCTCGGCCACGCTCATCGAGCGCCTCCTGCGCCGGCCCGACGTCTCGGTCGTCTCCAACCCCGAGTTCCTCCGCGAAGGCACCGCCATCGCCGACTCGCTGCACCCCGACCGGGTGGTGGTCGGCTCCGACGACCGGGAGGCCGCCCTCGGGGTCGGCGGCCTCTTCTCGCCGCTCGGCGCCCCCCTCATCGTCACCGACGCGGCCACCTCGGAGACGATCAAGTACGCCGCCAACGCCTTCCTGGCCACGAAGCTCAGCTTCGTGAACGCCGTGGCCACCCTGTGCGAGCACCTCGGGGCGAATGTGGGCGACGTGCTCCAGGGCCTCGGCTACGACCACCGGATCGGCTTCGAGTACCTCCAGCCCGGCCCCGGCTGGGGCGGCTCGTGCCTGCCCAAGGACACGAGGGCGCTTCTCTACATGTCGCAGCGGGCCGGCTACGACGTCCCGCTCCTGCGGGAGGTGATCGAGACCAACGAGTCGCAGCTCCAGAGCGTGGTCGAGAAGATCGTGCGGGCGGGGGGCGCCGACCTCCCGGCGCACCCGGTCGCCGTGTGGGGGCTCAGCTTCAAGGCCGGCACCGACGACCGCCGCCGGTCGCCGGCCATCGAGATCGTCCAACGCCTGCTCCAGCGGCGACTGCGGGTACGGGCCCACGACCCCGCCGTGGAGGGGCCCGTCCCCGAGCTCGCCGACGGTGCCGCCCTCTTCGATGACCCTTACGCGGCCTGCGAGGGCGCCGGGGTCCTGGCCGTGCTCACGGACTGGGAGTCGTTCAGGAAGCTCGATCTCGGACGGGTCCGCGACACCATGCGGACGCCCCGCATCGTCGACGCCCGGAACCTGCTCGACCCGGTCGCGGCGCGCGCCCAGGGCTTCGAGTACGTGGGCATCGGGAACCCCTGAGCGGCCCGGCGTGCCAGGCCGAGGGGGCGCCGGGGCCGGCCGGCGCGTGGTGGTCACCGGCGGGGCGGGCTTCCTCGGGTCGCACCTGTGCGAGCTCCTGCTCGGCCGGGGCGACGAGGTCGTCTGCGTGGACGACTTCTCGACGGGCCGGCTCGAGAACGTGGCCGGCCTCGAGGGCCGGCCCGGCTTCGAGGTCCGCCGGGCCGACGTGAGCCGGGGCATCGACGTGGACGGCCGCGTCGACGCCGTCGCCCACCTGGCCTGCCCGGCGTCCCCGCCGCACTACCTGGCCCGGCCCCTCGAGACGCTCGAGGTGTGCAGCGAGGGCACCCGTCGTGCCCTGGCCCTGGCCCACGACGCCGGGGCCCGGTTCGTGCTGGCCTCGACGAGCGAGGTGTACGGCGATCCCGAGGAGCATCCTCAGCGCGAGGCGTACTGGGGCCACGTCAACCCGGTGGGGCCGCGCAGCGTCTACGACGAGGGCAAACGCTACGCCGAGGCGCTGGCCATGGCCTGGCGCCGCACCAAGGGCACCGACGTGGGGATCGTGCGGATCTTCAACACCTACGGGCCGCGGCTGCGGCCCGACGACGGGCGGGTGGTGTCGAACTTCCTCGTCCAGGCGCTGGCCGGCGAGCCCCTCACCGTCTACGGCGACGGGACCCAGACCCGCAGCCTCTGCTACGTCGACGACCTCGTCGACGGCATCGCCCGGATGATCGACGCCGACCACGCCGGACCGGTGAACCTCGGGAACCCCGACGAGTACACGATGCTGGAGCTGGCCCGGGTGGTGCTCGAGCTGACGGGCTCGGCGTCGGCGCTCC
>JAGWNV010000028.1 GCA_028872975.1 Acidobacteriota bacterium | reverse complement strand
GTTCTGGGAGGTCTCCTGGGCGAGGTACACGAAGAACGAGTTGAAGGGCATGAGGGGGACGACCGAGTCGACACCGGCCGCCTTGAGCCTCTGGACGATGACGGGTGCGGCACTGTTGAGCGCGGCGCTGTCGCTCGTGTTGGTGGGAATCGTCTCGACCATGGGTGCCGGCAACCCGGCCTTGGCGAAGTCGGGCAGCAGGTAGTCCTGCAGCGCGATCTGGTCGCTCTGGCGGTCGCCCGCCACCACGGCCACCTTCCGCCCGCCGCCCAGCAGCCCGCTGCTCGCGCCCCACGACACCACGGTGGCCAGGATGTCGGCCTGGTCCGGCCCCAGCCACCACAGGTAGGGCGACCCTTCCTGGGTCCAATTGGTGACCGTCGTCCACTCCCCGATGAGGGGGGTCTGGCCTTCCTGGGCGACGCACAGCTCGTTGTCCCCCGTCCACGACCCGACGCCGTCGAGGACGGCGAAGACGGGCGGGCTCCCCTCGGTCCACTGCTTGCATTGGGCCCGCATGGACGCTTCGTTCGTGGGGTCGATGTTCACGATCATCGGGTTGATGCGCCGGCCGTTGATCCCGCCGCCGGCATTCACCGCGTTCACGTAGGTGTTGATGGCCTTCTTCTGCGCCGCGTACTCGGCGTCCCCGGCGAAGCCGAAGTTCGACGCCAGCGACGTGAGGTTGGAGATCGGGAACGCCACGTTGATGGTGGTCTTGGTGATGCCGCGTGTCGAGGTCGAGGCCTGGTCGACGCCGATGCCGCTCGGCGTGCCGGTCGGGATCGACGTCCCCGTCGCCGCCGCCCGGCCCGACCCTCCGTGTGCCGGCGAGGATCCCGACGCCACGGCGTAGACCACGGCCCCGACGACGGCCAGCACCACGACCAGCGTGGCGACCTGCGCGCCCGCCGACCGGCGGCGCAGCCGCCGCCATTGGCGTCCGAGCGCCGCCCCCGGTCCCCCTCTGGCCATGGCTCCCCCGCGCGCTAGAGGCCCGGTCCCTGCGGACCGGTGCAAGTGGCCAGAGGTTACGACGCCCGGAGGCGGCGGGTCGGCTCGCTGTTGTGCCGAGCCCGGCGGCGGGGCACGATGGAGCCATGCCGCAGGGGGGCCCTTTCGAGGTCCGGCCGCTCACGCCCCACATCGGTGCCGAGATCGCCGGCCTGGACCTGTCCGGGCCACTGCCCGACGAGACGGTCGCCCGGGTGCGAGCGGCGCTGGGGAAGCACCTCGTCCTCTTCTTCATGGACCAGGACCTCTCGCCCGACGCCCAGGCCGCCTTCGCCCGTCAGTTCGGGGAGGTGACCCCCGCCCATCCGGTGATCGAGTCGCTCGAGGGACATCCCGAGGTGCTGCCCATCGACGGGCGTGAGGACCGCGCCTCGTGGTGGCACACCGACGTCACCTTCCTGGGCACCCCGCCCCTGGGGTCGATCCTCCACATGCGGACGCTCCCCCCGGTGGGTGGAGACACGATGTTCGTGAGTATGCAGGCCGCCTACGACGCGCTGTCGGAACCCGTCCGGGGCATGTGCGACACCCTCGTGGCCTGGCACCACGACGCCTTCTTCGCCGCCGACGTCGACGCCAAGGGCGGCTACGAGTGGGACGGCGAGTGGCACGACCGCCTCTACCCCGCCGACCACCCGGTGGTGCGGACCCATCCGGAGACGGGCCGCCACGGCCTCTTCGTGAACCCGCAGTTCACCCGGTTCATCGGGGGAATGTCGCCGCTCGAGAGCGACGCCATCCTCGACATGCTCTACCGGCACTGCCAGAAACCGGAGTTCTCCTGCCGCTTCCGCTGGCAGCAGGGGGCGGTCGCCTTCTGGGACAACCGGGCCACCTGGCACTACGCCGTGGACGACTACGGCGACGCCCTGCGCATCGCCCACCGGGTGACGCTCCGGGGCGACCGCCCCTACGGCCCGGCCAAGCCTCCCCGCTGATCGCCCGGCGGGGCGCTCGCCAGCGGTCCCGACGCCAGGAGCGCCTCCTCGCTCGCTCCGAGGTAGGCCTCGAGCGCCCTCGGGTCGCGACGGACCACCTCAGCGGGGCCGGAGGAGACGATGGTCCCGGCCTGCATGACAACGACGGTGTGGCACAGCTCGAAGACGAGGGGGACGTCGTGCTCGACGAGGAGCACGGTGGCACCGGTCACCGCCTGGAGCCGCCGTAGGAGCGGGACGAAGGCCTCGGCCTCCCGCTGGGCGATGCCGGCGGTGGGCTCGTCGAGCAGGAGCAGCCTGGGCCCGGCCAGGACGATCGAGGCCAGGTCCACCATCCGGCGGGTGCCGGTGGACAGCTGGGCGATCTGGTGGAGGCGGAACCGCTCCAGCCGGAAGGATCCGAGCACCTCGGCGACGGCCCGGCGCTTGTCGCGCTCCGAGCGCCGGGCCCAGGGTAGCTGGAGGGTGGTCGACACCACGTCGCTCTGGCCCCGGCCGTCGACGGTGACGAGCAGGGCGTCCTCGACGGTCAGCTCGGGGAAGAGCCTGGCCTCCTGGAACGACCGGACGATGCCGAGGGTGGCCCGCTCCTCGGGCAGCAGGTCGGCGACGTCCTCGCCGTCGATCGTCACGGTGCCCCCGGCCAGGGGCACCAGGCCCGACACGGCGTCGAGCAGTGTGGTCTTGCCCGATCCGTTGGCGCCGATGAGCCCGACGATGGTCCCGGGGGCCACGTCCATCGACACCCCGTCGACGGCCCGGACCCCGCCGAAGACCACCTCGAGGCCCCGCACCTCGAGCCGGGCCGGGCCGCTCCCGGCCTCGGTGGTCACGGGGCCACCTCCGCCATGGGCGGCGGGGCGCCGATGCGCTCGACCCCGACGGTGACGAGATCGCCGAGCCGGTGGACGACCTCGGCCATCCCGCCCGGCAGGTAGAGGATCACGGCGAGGACCCCGACCCCGCTCGTGAGGAACTGGGTGGTCGTGGTGGTGCCGAAGACGGCGGGGAGCCCGACGAGGTAGAGGGCGCCGATGAGGGCGCCGGTGATGGAGTCGAGCCCGCCGATGACGACCATCGAGACGACGAGCAGCGACACGGTGGGGTCGAAGGTGGCGGTGGAGAACCGCTCCAGGCCGTAGGCGAGGCACACCCCGCCGATACCGGCCACGAAGCCGGACAGGGCGAAGGCCTGGAGCTTGGTCCGCACCACGTGGATGCCGGCCGCAGCGGCGGTCACCTCGTTGTCCCGCACGGCGATGAGCCGGCGGGCGATGCCCCGGTCGCGCCAGACCCGCACCATGAGGACGGTGGCGGCCAGGACGACGAGCGAGAACCAGGCGAACGACTGGGCCGACCCCAGCTGCATCCCGAACAGCGACGGTGCCGAGAGGAGCGTCGACTGCGGGTCGGGCAGGCCGGTGCACACCCGGCGGTCGAGGAGCGGCACGGTCCAGCACGGCGTGGCCAGGACCGAGGTCTGCATGAAGAGGGCGAAGGCGAGCGTGCTCACCGCCAGGTACAGCCCCCGGATCCGCAGGGCGGCCAGGCCCACGAGGACCGACACCAGCGCCGTCACGGCGCCGGCCAGGGGAAGGAGGAGGACGAGGGGCACCGACGAGCCGAGATGCGCCGTCACGTCGGCCCCGACCGCCACCAGACCGAATTGCCCGAGCGAGACCTGCCCGGCCCATCCGGTGAGGACGGTGAGCGAGAGGGCGACGATGCCGTAGACGCAGATCTGGGTCATGAGGAAGGAGTGCCCGACGCCGATGAAGAGCGGCAGCAGGGCGGCCACGGCGTAAGCGCCTGCGACGCCGGCCACTCCCACGCTCCGCCGGGTGCCCGAGGACTGGTGGCGGAAGGCGCTCGTGCCCATGGCCCACGACGACCGCTCGGTGGTCCTGGCCCCCTTCTGGAGCGACGCCGCCCGCACGAGGAGCGCACCTTGGAGGAGGAGGAACAGGATGAGCTCCACCGTCGCCGAGCCCGAGCGCGGGTTGGTGATGTTCCACTGGAGGGCCTCCTGCACGACCCCGACACCGATGCCGGCGACGAAGGCCGTGGGCAGGCTGACCATGGCGCCGAGGATGGCGGCCAGGAGGGCCAGGAGGAGGAGCCCGGGGCTCAGGACCTCGGTGAGCACGCTCGTCTGCCCGGGCGAGGCCAGCACAGCCGTGAAGGCCGACAGCGCCCCGGCCACGGTCCAGGCCACCGTCGAGGTGCGGCGCACCCAGATGCCCGACAGCCGGGCGGACTCGGCGTTGTCGGCCGTGGCCCGCATGGCGAGCCCCCAGGGCGAGAAGTGGATGAAGGCGGCCAGCCCCACGACCACCACCGGCGCCACGATGAGCGTGAGCACGTCTCCGGGGGAGAAGAGGAAGGTCCCGATGGAGAATGTCCAGTGGATGGGGACCGGGAAGGTCCGGAACACCTGCTTGGGCCGGATGAAGGGCAGCACCGTGAAGAGGAAGAGCACCTGGGAGAGCCCGATGGTGGCCACCATCACGATGACCCGGGGCCGGCCGAAGATGCGCCGCAGCAACAGCTCCGACAGGGCGCCGGCGGCGGAGGCGAGGACGACGGCCAGGAAGAGGGCGAACCAGTAGTTCAAGTGGAAGTCGGCGTTGCACTTCACGAGGAAGACGGCTGCCACCACACCGAGCTGGCCCTGGGCGAAGTTGAGGACGCGGCTGGTGCGGTACACGAGCACGAGGCCCACGGCCAGCATGGCGTAGTTGAGCCCGAGGATGACCCCTTCGAGCAGGACCGACGGCGGGAGCGACACGGTCCCGCTCAGCCTTCCTCGGCGGCGGCCCCGGCCAGGAACACGGGCCGGAGCAGGTCGGGGCGCTCGAGGAGCTCGGCGGTCGGGCCGTCGAAGCGGATCTCCCCGCGTTCGAGGAAGAAGGCGTGGCGGGCCAGGCTGATGGCCCGGTTGAGGCTCTGCTCGACCAGCACCACCGTCGTGCCCTCCCCGTTCACCTGCCTGACGATGCCGAGGAGGCGGTCCACCGTCATGGGGGCGAGGCCCAGGGCGAGCTCGTCGATCATGAGCAGGCGGGGCTCGGTCATGAGCACCCGGGCCAGCGCCAGCATCTGCTGCTCGCCTCCCGACAGGGTCCCGGCCGCCTGGTCCATCCGCTCGGCGAGCTCGGGGAACCGCGCCACGGCGGCCTCGACCACCCGGTCCACGTCCCCTCCCCGGCCCCGCAGGCTGTAGGCCCCCGCCCGCAGGTTGTCGCGCACGGTCATTCCGGCGAAGGTCATCTTCCCGCCCACGAGCAGCGCGGCGCCCTGGCCGAGGATCTGCTCGGGTTCGAGGTACGTGCAGTTGGTCCCGAAGATCCGGATGACCCCCCGGTGCGGATGGTCGAGCCCGGCCACGGCCCGGAGCAGGGTGCTCTTGCCGGCCCCGTTCGTGCCGAGCAGGGCCACCACCTCGCCTTCGGGCACCTCGAGGTTCACGTCGAAGAGCACCTGGTTGGTGCCGTAGAAGAAGTCCAGGTTGTGGACCTGCAGCGCCGGGATGGCCCCTCCGGACCGGCGGCGCTTGCCCTCGGCGTAGCGCTCGATCACGTCCTCGATGACCAGGGTGATGTCGTGGCGGACGAAGCGCGACCCCACGACGAGGAGCACGCCGCCCACGGCACAGACGGGGCCGACCAGGGTGAGGGCGGTGGTCACGCTCGAGGCGTCGCTGATGGCGCCGAGGAGGATGCCGCCGGCGAATCCCCCGAAGACGAGGGCGTAGACGCCGAAGAGCCCGAAGCAGATGGCCCGCATCTCGGGCGGGGCGGTGGCGGCCAGGGTCTGGAAGATGCAGATGGAGAGCGGCGCCACCGCTGCCTGGGCCAGGAACTGGAAGGCCACCACCAGCCACAGATGCGGCATGTACAGCGAGGCGGAGAAGAACCCCCCGAAGACGGTGATCGACGCCCCGGCGAGCAGGAGCGGCTTCTCGGGTGCCCGCCGGAACAGCCGGTCGCCGACGAAGAAGGCGACGGGGAGTCCGAGGAAGGCCGACAGGCCGATGATCGAGAACACGTCGGCCCGCTGGCCGACGCCGAGGTGCCACCGCCGTTGGAAGTAGAGCGAGCCGAAAAGCGGGATGCCCGTGCCGGCGAAGCCGAGGATGGCCACCGAGACCAGCTCGTAGTAGAGCGAGCGGATCCGCAGCAGCCGCGTGACCGCCGAGCCGATCAAGACCCTCGGGGCGTGCTCCTGCTCGCTCTCGATGTCCATGCCGGCCGCCCGCAGGATGTGGCTCGACTCGTTGGCGCCCTTGTCGGGCTCCTTGAGCCGGAAGGTGGCCAGGGCCACCGGCACTCCCACCAGGGCGAGGGCGAGCGACCACCGCCAATTGTGGGTGGCGGAGGCGATGTAGCCCACGAGGAGGATGCCGATGGTCTGCGAGACCGGGTCGTTCAGGTTGTGCCAGGCGAACACCCGGGCCCTGGCGTGGGTGGGGTAGGCGTCGGCCAGATAGGCGTTGTGGACCGTGTCGCTCGAGCCGAGGCCGACGGCGGCCAGGAGGTAGAGGAAGGCGAACGGCCAGACGTTGCGCATGAGGGCCATGACCGGCAGCGTCAGGCTGAAGACGAGGAGCGTCACGGCGGCCACGTTCTTCCGGCTGCCCCGGTCGGCGAACACCGCCACCGGCATCCCCCAGCCGATCTGGGCGGCGGCGGCCACGAAGGCCAGGGCGCCCAGCCCGGCGTCGCTCAGGTGGAACGAGGCCCGGATGTCGGGACCGAGGATGCCGATGCCGTTGGTGACGGTCCCGGTCACCATGGCCGAGGCGGTGAGCACCACGAGGGGGGCGAAGCCCGATCGCCGCAGCACCCCGAGCAAGGGCGGCGGCTTGCCCTCGCCGGTCCCCGGGACGAGGGCCAGGTCGGCGACGGCGGCCCGGTCCCGGCTCTTGGCCACGGCGAGGGCCAGGAGCTCGTCGGGGACCACGAAGTCGAACAGCGGCGTCTCGCCCTCGAACATGGCCTGCTCGCCGGCGAGCGGGTCCCTCGTCGTCACGTCCCCGGCACCCCCTCGCCGCCGCTGCGGTTGTCGCTTCTGCCCACACCGATCACGGCGGCGGCGGCCTCGTCGGCGAGGGGCCGGAGCTCGCCGTACCGGCGCACCAGGTCGGGGTCGGGCTCGACCCGACGGTCCACGGGGTCGAGGTGGTCGAGGGACCAGGCCTGACCCAGCGCACGGGCGGCGAGGAGGGCGGCGCCGGCCATGGCCGCCTCGCCGGAGCGCCGGCGGCTCGCCCCGAGCCCGGTGACGGCGGTGACCACCTCGAGCCACAGCCGCCCGGTGGCCCGGCTCCCGCCCACGGCGAGGCCGTCGAGCGCCCCGGGCAGCGCCGGCGCCATCGCCTCCAGGCACCGCGCCACGTCGTAGGCGACGCCCTCGACGGCGGCCCTGGCCAGATCGGGGGCGCCGTGACGGGAGTGGAGCCCCAGGGCGGCCGCCCCGGCGCCCTCCTGCCACCACGGGGCCCGGGCACCGCCCAGCCAGGGCAGGACGATGAGCCCGTCCGCCCCGGCGGGACAGGCCTGCGCCTTCTCGAGGAGGGCCTCGAGGGGTTCTCCGGTCAGCGACCCCATCCAGGCCAGGAGGGAGCCGGCGGCCGACAGGCCCCCCTCGAGCAGCCACCCGCCGTCGGCGGCGCGCGTCACCGCCACACCGGCGGGGGGCTCGGCGGGCCGTCGCCCGACGGGGACCGACACGTTGGCCGTGGTCCCCCAGGCCACCATGGGCCGATCGGGGGCGGCGCCGGCGCCGAGCACCTCACAGGCCCGGTCCCCGGCGCCGATCACGACGGGCAGGCCGGCGCGCACGCCGAGGGCGCCCGCCGCCTCGGCGAGGACCGCGCCGGCGACGGCGTCCGGGGCGAGGACGTGGGGGAGCCGGGAGCCGGCTGCGGCGGTGAGCCCGGCGACCCACCGGCCCTCGGCGTCGCACATCCCGCTCACCGAGGCCATGGTGGCGTCGGTGGCCACCACCCCGGTGAGCCGGTGCAGGACCAGGTCGCGCGGGAAGGCCAGCCAGGCGCTGTCGGCCAGGCGCTGCGGCTCGTGGGCGGCGAGCCAGGCGATCTTGGCGGCCGGGGCGGCGCCGTCGAGGACGGCCCCCGTCGCTCGGCGGACCGCGTCTGCTCCTCCGACGGCGCCGGCGAGGGACTCGGCCTCGGCGGTGGCCCGCCGGTCCGACCACACCAGGGCGGGCCCGAGCGGCTCGCCCCCGCCGTCCACGGGGACGAGGGTCTGGCGGGCGCCGGTGAGCACGGCGGCCTCGATGGCGCCTTCCTCGAGGCGACAGGGACGGCAGGCCTCCACCACCGCCGGCCACCACCGCCCGGCGTCCTGCTCGACCCGGCCGGGGCCGGGATGCTCGGTGACGAGCGCGGCGCTCCCCCGGGCCCGCAGGCCGTCCTCGTCCCACACCGCCGCCTTCACCACGGAGGTGCCGATGTCGAGGGTGAGGATCACCGGCGGTGCACGGCGTCGGCGACCAGCCGGGTCGCCTCCCCGGGGTCGGGGTCGAGGTAGAGCCGGCGCCCCATGGCCATCCCGGCCCCGCCGCCGGCCATGACGTCGGCCACCTCCTCGAGCACGTATCGACGCGCCTCGAGTGGGTCGTCGCCGTCGTCGTCGCCGCCGGGGCCGCCCAGGAAGAGGACCGGCGCCCCCACCGACGCCACGACCCGGGCCACGGCCTCGCGACGGGCCTCGCCGGCCGGGGCGTCGGGCACCGGCACCTTGAGGAGCGGGCTCCCCATGTCGTGGGCGATCACGGCGGCGAGGACGACGGCGTCGGTGTCGCGCAGGAACCGCCCCTCCGACCAGGCCAGCGCCTCGACCATCACGTCGAGGCCGAGAGCCGCCGCCTCCTCGAGCACCCGGGCGAGGAGGGAGAGGGCCTCGGCCGTCCGGGGATCGGCATGGTCGATGCGCGTCATGAGCTTCACGCCCGCCACCCCGAGCCCGGCGGCGCGCTCCAGGGAGACCACCAGCCGGTCGTCGATCTGGAAGCTGGTGCCGTACAGGCCGGTGCGGTTTGCCGAGAGGTAGACCTGGTGCGCCGGTGACAGGGCGCCCGAGGCGGCCAGGTCGCCGAGCGGCTGCACGCTGGCGATCAGGCCGTCGGAGTGGGCCAGGCACGCCGAGACGATGCGGACGTAGTCCACGTACCGCTCGACGGTGACGATGCCCCGGGCCCGGTGGTCGGCGGCGAGGACGAGGGCGGGAAGGCGGAGCCCGCCCCGCCCCGTCGACGCGTCGGACCGGGCGGCGGTCACGTCCCGCCCTGGGCTCACGACGCGAACTGGGGCAGCCAGCGGCTCGTGCCCTCGAGCAGCTCGTCGGCCATGGCGTCGATGTCCCCGAGATCGCCCCGTCCGGCCAGCGCGTCGAGGCCGAGGGCGGCCCGGACGAGGCGCCGGTCGCCGGTCACCGCCGCCTCCACGGTCAGCTCCTGCACGGCCACGTGCCGCCTGACGAGCTCGGCGACCGGCGCCGGGAGCGTGACGACGTCACGCCCTCGGATGCCCTCGTCGTCGACGACGCACATCGACTCCACGACCACCCCGCCGGGGAGATCGGCGCACTGGCCGGCGTTGGGGATGTTGAGCGGCAGCTCCCGGCGGGCGCCGGTGAGCAGCGAGTCGATGACCGGGGCCACGAGCTCTCCGGAGTCCCAGGTGGCGAGCTCGGCCCTCCCGCCCAGGACGTCCTCCACCTCGGCCAGGTACTCCGCCTCGTGCTCGACCCGCCGGGAGATGGGGGTGGGGTCGATGCCCCAGGTGCGCCCCCAGCCCGAGCGCTCGGTCAGGACCGAGGGCAGGAACTCGGCCAGGTGGCGGTCCCCGGCGGCGGGGAGCACCCCGTCGCGCTCGAGGAGCGCCAGCTTGAGGACGTTGCGGGCGGCGAAGTCCTCGACGGAGAACGGCTCGTGGGCGGCGCCGGCCTCGATGCCGCGGCGCACCTCGTCGACGCCGCCGAGATCGTCGAGGAGCCCGGCCAAGAGCCGCAGGCCGTCGGCGCCGTCGACGTCGAGGGAGGTGACGACCGGGAAGTGGTTGACGCCGGCCACGACGGGACGGACCACGTCGTGCGGCTTGCCGAGGGCGATGGCGAGGTCCATGCAGGCGTGCCCCACCTCGTGGCACAGGCCGACGGCCTTCACCGAGGTCTCCCGGCGCACCGCCCGGGTGAGGCACGTCATCGGGTTCGTGATGTTGAGCATCCAGGCCTCGGGGCAGCACTGCTCCATGTCCCTGGCGATGCCCACCAGCACCGGGACGTTGCGGAGCGACCGGCTGATCCCCCCCGGCCCGACGGTGTCTCCCACCGACTGGACGATGCCGTGGCGTTCGGGGACCTCGAGGTCGACCGCCATCGACTCGAACCCGCCCGTCGAGATGGTGACCACCACGAAATCGGCGCCGGTGAGGGCCCGGCGCTGGTCGGTGGTGGTGGTGACCACCGCCTTGGTGCCCATGGCCTCGTTGGCGAGCCGGGCGTAGGCGCCGATGCGCTCGACCCGCTCGGCGTCGAGGTCCTCGAGGACGAGCTCCATGTCGGCGAGGGCGGGCACGGCCAGGAGGTCGGTCACGAGCTTGGGAGCCCACTGGTTGCTCCCCCCTCCGACGATCGTCACCTTCATGGCGCCCACGACCCCCCGCGCCCTCTCCCCGCCGCGTGCGGGACGGGACCCGTCCCCGTGCACCCGAGCGGCCGGCCGGCGCGCGTGAAACAGTACCGGGGCGGGCCCTCCCCGGACGGGGCAAGGGCACAAGGGGGGACCATGGAGATGGAGTACCGCCGCCTCGGCGGCACCGGGCTCAAGCTGAGCGTCCTCTCGCTCGGCTCCTGGGTCACCTTCGGCCCGCAAGTCGACACCGGGCTCGCCGTCGACGTCCTGGCGGCGGCGCGGGAGGCGGGGGTGAACTTCTTCGACAACGCCGAGGCCTACTCGGCGGGCGAGTCGGAGCGGATCATGGGGGCGGCCGTCTCCCGGCTGGGGTGGCCGAGGAAGACCTACGTGATCTCGACCAAGCTCTTCTGGGGCCTCGGCGACGAGGTCAACATGCACGACACCCTCAACCGCAAGTACCTCCTCCAGGCCATCGACGGGTCCCTGGAGCGGCTGGGCCTCGACTTCGTGGACCTCCTCTTCTGCCACCGCCCCGACCCCGAGACGCCCATCGAGGAGACGGTGTGGGCGATGTCGGACATCGTCGCCTCCGGGAAGGCCCTGTACTGGGGCACCTCGGAGTGGTCGGCCGAGGACATCCGCCGGGCCTGGGACATCGCCGATCGCCACGGCATGCGCAAGCCGGTGGTGGAGCAGCCGCAGTACAACCTGTTCTGGCGGTCACGGGTGGAGCAGGAGTACGCCCCCCTCTACGACGACATCGGCCTGGGGCTCACCACCTACAGCCCGCTCGCCTCGGGGCTCCTGTCGGGCAAGTACGCGTCCGGGGTTCCGGAGGGAAGCCGGGCGTCGCTTCCCGGCTACGAGTGGCTCCGGGACGTCCTCGTCGACCCCCGGGTGAACGGGATCGTGACCGACCTGGCCAAGGTGGCGTCGGACCTCGACTGCACCACGGCCCAGCTGGCCCTGGCATGGTGCGCCCTCAACCCCCACGTCTCGACGGTCATGACCGGGGCGTCGAGCGTCCGCCAGCTCGAGGAGAACATGGCGGCGCTCGACGTCCGCGCGCGACTCGACGACGAGGTGGTGGCCCGCGTCGAGGCCATCGCCGCCGCCTATTGAGCGCAGCGGCAGTCCCATGACCCGGCCCCTCTTCGTCGTCACCGAGGTCGCCCCCTACCGCGACGGTCCCGCCGGCGTCCACGGGGTGCTGCCCCAAGCGGCCGAGGCGCTTCGGGAGCTCGGGTCCATGGCCGGGCTCTCGCCCGTCTTGACGTCCGACGTGGGCGGGATCGACCCGGCCGAGCTGGCCGCCGGGGGCGTCCTGGCCCTGTTCACCATCGGCGAGACGCCCTGGTCACCGGCGCAGCGGGCGGCGGTGGCCGAAGGCGTGCGCGCCGGGCGCCTCGGGATCCTGGGCGTCCACTCGGCCACCGACGCCTGCCGGGACTGGGACGACTACGGCTCGCTCCTCGGCGCCCGATTCGACGGCCACCCCTGGACCGCCGAGTTCACGGTGGAGGTGACCGGCCCGGCCCACCCCGCCACCGGGCACCTGGCGTCGTCGTTCACCTGGCACGACGAGGTCTACCTCTTCGCCGGGATGCGGCCCGATGCCACGGTCCTCCTGCGGGTGGCCGAGGGGTGCCTCGACATGACCGTGCCCGGGGCGCGCCTCCCTGAGATCGGCATGCCCCTGTGCTGGTGCCACACCGAGGGCGTCGGCCGGGTCTTCTACACCTCGCTCGGGCACTTCCCGGGCGCCTGGGAGACCCCCTCGTACCTCCGCCACGTGGCCGGCGGCCTCGGCTGGGTGCTCGAAACGGCGGCCTGAGCCTCGGCAGAGTCAGGGCACGGGCAGGAGGGCGTTGGCCCGGGCCACCTCGCCGAGCCAGCGGGCGCTCGGCTTTTCTCGGCGCTCGAAGGTCTTCCTGTCCACGGCGCACAGGCCGAAGTGCTGGCCGTACCCGTGCGTCCACTCGAAGTTGTCGAGCAGGCTCCAGGCGAAATACCCCCGGAGGTCCACGCCGTCGGCGAGGCACCGCAGGGCACCCTCGAGGGCCTCGGCCATGTAGGCGATCCGCTCGGAGTCGTCGTCGGTGGCGATGCCGTTCTCGGTGACGAGGACCGGGAGCCCGGTGTAGGCGGCGGTGCGCCGCACCGTGTACTCGAGGACCTGGGGCCAGTACTCGTAGCCCATCGTGGTCCGGGGCACCGAGGGGTCGTCGGCCCCCTGGCCGTCGGGGCCCATGTGGATCCGCGTGTAGCACTGCACCCCGACGTAGTCGTCGCCCTCGGCGGCGCGGAGGAAGAAGTTCTCGAGGACCTCCTCGGCGGCGTCGCGGGTCTCCTCGCCCCCCTCGTCGGCCACGAGCTCGGCCATCGAGAGGGTGAGGCCGACGGGGAAGGAGCCGGGCCCGGAGCGCAGCGCCTCGACGGCGAGCCGGTGCGCACGGGCCAGGGCCTCGTTGACGGCGAAGTGGCGGCCGAGGTCGTCCTTCACGCCGGGCGGGAACTGGCCCATCGAGTAGCCCATGGTCCCGATGACGTTCGGCTCGTTGAAGGTGCAGGCCCGGGTCATGAGGTCCCCGAGGTGGGCGCCGGCGGTGCCGACGAAGCGGGCGAAGGTCTCGGGGGCGTCGGGCGCCTCCCAGCCGCCGCGGGCGGCGAACCACCGGGGCAGCGTGAAGTGGTGGAAGGTCACCACCGGCTCGATGCCGCGCTCGTGGCACCCGGCGCAGACGCGCCGGTAGTGGTCGAGCGCAGCGCGCGAGATCTCCGCCTCGGCCGGCTCGATGCGGCTCCACTCCAGGGAGAACCGGTAGGCGGTCAGGCCCATGCCGGCCACGAGGTCGAGGTCCTCCTCCCACCGGTGCCAGGAGTCGCAGGCGTCGCCGCTCGGCTCGGCGCACCCCGACGCCGGGTCGTGCTCGAAGGCCCACCAGTCGTTGTTGACGTTCCCGCCCTCGATCTGGTGGGCGGCGGTGGCCGTCCCCCAGCAGAACCCGTCGGGAAAGGTACGCACCATCGGGCGATGGTAGGCCGGTCGAGGGAAGCCCAGGTGGGACGGCGGGCCCGTGGCGGCGTTTGCCACCAGGTGGTCCCGGGAAGGCAGCAGGGTCGTGAGCATGCGGAGGGGCGCCACGAGCGGGGCGCCGACGCCCCATGTCCTGCGGGAGCTCTCCTTCATCGCCGACGGCGAGCGGGGGGCGGTCCTCGGCCCGAGCGGCGCCGTGGAGTGGCTCTGCTTCCCCGGGTGGGCGGACCCGAGCGTCTTCTCCACGCTCGTGGGCGGGGACGGCTGCTTCGAGGTCCGGCCGGCGGGCCGGTACGTCTGGGGGGGTCACTACGAGGAGGGCACCCTCATCTGGCGCGACCGGTGGGTGACCTCCGACGGATCGGTGATCGAGTGCCGCGAGGCACTCGCCCTGCCTTCGTCCCCCACACGCGCCGTCCTCCTCCGTCGCGTCGAGGTCCTGGCTGGGAAGGCCACCGTCGAGGTGACGCTGAACCCCCGCCCCGGCTACGGGAAGGCACCGATGCGGGGGTGGAAGCTGCACCAGGGAGGCGCCACCACCGCCAGCGCCGAGGGGATCCACGTCCGCTTCAGCGGCATCCGGCGCCCCGGGGAGGTCCCCGACGGGCACGCCGGGCGGATGCTCGTGGCCTCCCTCGAGTTGGCCGAGGGCGAGATCCACGACGTCGTGCTCGAGCTCGCCACCGAGCCGTTCGGCGACGACCTCCTCGACCCGGGGCGGGCGTGGGAGGCGACGGAATCCCAGTGGCGGACCAAGGTGCCACCGGTCGACGTCGAGGCCGGGCGTCGCGACGCCCTCCACGCCGTCGCCGTGCTCCAGGGGCTCACCACGGCCTCGGGCGCCATGATGGCGGCAGCCACCACGTCGCTGCCCGAGCGCGCCGACGCCGGTCGGAACTACGACTACCGTTACGCCTGGGTACGCGACATGGCCCTCGCCGGCCAGGCCCTGGCGGCTGCCTCACCGCAGGCGGAAGTGCTCGACCGGTGGGTCGCCTTCCTCTGCGACCGGGTGCTCGAGGACGGGCCGACGCTCTCTCCGGCCTACCGGGCCGACGGATCTGCCGTCCCACCCGAGCGGCGCCTCCAGCTCCCCGGCTATCCGGGTGGCACCGACGTGGTCGGAAACCGGGTGCGGGACCAGTTCCAGCTCGACGGCCTCGGCGAGGTCCTGTCGCTCCTCGCCGCCGCCGCACGCCTCGACCGCCTCGACGGCCGGGGGTGGGAGGCGGCAGGCGTGGCGGCCGATGCCATCGGGGAGCGCTGGCAGGAGCCCGACAGCGGCTTCTGGGAGCTGGAACCGATCTGGTGGGCCCAGAGCCGGCTGTCGTGCG
This sequence comes from Acidobacteriota bacterium, assembly GCA_028872975.1. Lineage (GTDB taxonomy): Bacteria > Actinomycetota > Acidimicrobiia > Acidimicrobiales > UBA8190 > UBA8190. The sequence goes on along the minus strand of JAGWNV010000028.1, from coordinate 1,446 downwards.
TCGCCGGCCTGCGGGCCATGGCCGACGCCGGAGCGCGGGGGGAATCGGCGGCGCGGTGGAGCGCCCAGGCCGACACCCTCCTGGCCGAGACGAGCCGCCGGTGCGCCCATCCCACGGGCCGCTTCCAGCGGGCCCCCGACGACGAGCGGGTCGACGCGTCGCTGCTCCTGCCCCTCGTCCGCGGCGCGCTGCCGGCCGACGACCCCCGCGTGGAGGCCACACTGGCGGCGGTGCGGGCCGATCTCAGCGTGGACGGCTACGTCTACCGCTACCAGGCCGACGGGCGGCCGCTCGGCGAGGCCGAAGGCGCGTTCCTCCTGTGCGGCTTCCTCGTCTCGATGGCCGAGCTGTCCCAGGGCAACACCGTGGCGAGTGCCCGGTGGTTCGAGCGCACTCGCAGCGCCTGCGGCCCCCCGGGGCTCTTCAGCGAGGAATTCGACGTCGGCCAGCGCCAGCTGCGCGGCAACCTGCCCCAGGCCTTCGTGCATGCCGCGCTCCTCGAAGCGGCCGTAGCCCAGCGAGCCGAACCTGTGACCTGAGGCCGCTGCCCGTCAGCTGCGCACCGCTCAGGGCGGGAAGGGACATCGCGCCCCTCCGCCGTCCGAACCCTCGACCACCTGACGGACCACGGCCTCGACGAACCACCGGCCGAACTCCCCGATCTCCTCCGGGGTGGGGCCGGTGAGGAGCCGCCCCTCCGAGGCGAGCGCATCGGCGTCGTCGAAGGCCTCGAGGAACCCCGGGGCGTCGAGGACGACTCGCTCGGGCACACGGGTCACGACGGTGACGAGACCCGTGTCGCCGTCGCCGGCCGCGTGCGCCAGGGCCCACACCGGGCGGACCAGGTCCCAGAAGCGCTCGAGGACGGCCTTCACGGCGGCCACCCGATCCTGCAGGAATTCGGCGGGTGCCGGCGACGATGGGCCTTCGACGTGGGCGGCGGGCACCGGGGCGAGGAGGGAGAACTCACGGATGAGCTCCCGGGTGTGAGCCTCCCAACCGAGGAGGAGCCGGGCGGGGACGTGGAGGAGTCGGACCTCGGGCCAGTCGTCGGGGAGCGGGAGCGGCGCCGGCCCGAGGCCTAGCTCCGGCGCGTGCGGGCCCTCGGCGCCAGCGGCGGACATGGCCGCCCACACCACCTTCCCGTCGGGCATCGGGTCCACCCCCCAGCGTGAGGCGACCCGGGCTACGACGCGCAGTCCCAGACCATGCTCGGGAAGTTCCTGGTCCTCCCTGCTCGGGCCGAAGCCGTGCACGGCCCCGTCACGGACCTCGACGCGAATGCCCCCCTCGATGGATCGCACCCGCAATTCGATCGGCGTGCGGGCGTGCACGACGGCGTTCGACACGAGCTCCGAGACGACGAGGGAGGAGTCGGAGGCCAACGCGCCGAGGCCCCAGCGACCGAGGCACGACGCCACGAATTGGCGGGCCCGCCCCACCGAC
>JAGWNV010000027.1 GCA_028872975.1 Acidobacteriota bacterium | reverse complement strand
AGGATGGTGCTCCGGCCTCTTCCCCGTGTCCGACGCCAGGCTGGCCCGGGAGCACGGCAGGGACGCGGCGCGCACCATGCGCAGGACGCTCCAGGCCGCCGTCGACGAGATCGGCCGGGTGGCCCTCGCCGAGAAGATCGACTGCGCCTTCGCCAAGGGCGGCTCCATCGTGGCCGCCCGCAACGCCGCCCAGGTGACGACGGCGCGGGCCGAGGTGGCCGAAGCCCACGCTCTCGGCCTCGACCACGACGACCTGCGGTGGATGGACGGCGCCGAAGCCGGAGAGGTGGTCGACATCGCCGGGATGCGGGGTGCCACGTTCACTCCTCACTGTGCGTCTCTCGATCCGGCCCGGCTGGTCCGGGGGCTCGCCGATGCCGTGGAGCGCCGCGGCGTCTCCGTCTTCGAACGGACGCCGGCGCTCGATGTTCGTCCCGGCGGCCCCGGCCGGCGGCCGGTCGTCCGCTCGGCCGGTGGCACGGTGACCGCCGACGTGGTCGTCGTCGCCCTGGAGGCCTGGTCGGAATCGCTCGCCGCCAGGCGGCGCCGGATCGTTCCCGTCTACTCGCTGATGCTCGCCACCGAGCCGCTGGACGACGCCGTGTGGGCCGAGATCGGCTTGGCCAACCGTGAGACCTTCGCCGATGGGCGGCGGCTCGTCATCTACGGACAGCGGACGGCTGACGGCCGCATCGCCTTCGGCGGTCGGGGCGCCCCGTACCATTTCGCATCCACGACACGTGATCGATTCGACACCGACCCCCGCATCCACGAGGGGTTGCGCGAGACGCTCGTCGAGCTGTTCCCGGCGTTGCGAGGAGTCGAGATCACCCACCGCTGGGGCGGACCGATCGGCGTGCCTCGGGACTGGTGGCCGTCGGTCGGCCTCGACCGGTCCTCGGGCGTGGCGTGGGCCGGCGGGTACGTCGGCGACGGGGTCGCCGCCAGCAATCTGGCCGGCCGCACCCTCGCCGACCTGATCCTCGGGCGGGACACCGAGCTCGTGGGCCTGCCCTGGGTCGGGCACCGGGGGCCCAAGTGGGAACGGGAGCCGCTGCGCTGGATGGGCATCAACGCCGTGCTGTGGGCGACGAACCTCGGCGACCGGACCGAGCGTCGCCACGGCCGTCCATCGAGAGTGGCGTCGGCGGCCGATCGCCTCCTCGGCGGCTGAGAGCATCCCCTACTGGTCAGGTTGCGAGACCGGGCATCCGCTCAGGTGAGTCGCCTGCTCACGTCCTCGCCGCCGGCGATCTTGGCGGTGTACTCGTCCAGCCAGCGGTGGAACTTTCCGCTTTCCTGCCGGTCGGCGTCCCGCCGAGGGTAGGCCGCGATCTCGTACTCGGGGTCGTGACGAGGATGGTCACCGGCTGGCTTGCGCCGCATCACGTCCGCGATCACCGGTTCGAGGCGCTCGCTCTTCAGACGCTGCGCCTGCTCGTCACGTTCTGCGAACTCGGGCAGGACCTCGCGGCCGAAGAGCTCGAGGGACTCCATGATGTGCTCGTGGAGGTTGCGCCCCGTCGAGCAGGACAGGATCACCTGGTCCACTCCGCAGGCCTCGTAGCGTTGTAGGTACTCGCGGACCTGTGCCGGGGTCCCCATCGCCCCGCGCAGCCCCGTCGTCCCCTCCTGCACGGCCTTGGCCCCGAGGGTGCCCGAGTTGGCGGCGGCCAGCGCCACGGCCTCGGGGTCGAATCCCCTCTCGGCCCGCCGCTCCTGGTACTCGGCCCACAGGTCGCCGTCGCCTGGTCTGTGACGGCCGAACACGTAGTAGTGCCCGAGGGAGTACCCGAGGAAGTTGCCCCCCTCCGCGCCCCGGCGGACGGCCTCGTCGGCGTCGCCGTGGCAGAAGAACGTCGTGACGCATGCGAGGTTGGCGTTGACGGCATCGCCCATGGGGACCCCGCTGGTGGCGAGGGTCCCGTAGTAGTCGTCGACCCACTGTGTGGCCTCCTCGGGATCCGAGAAGGCGAACGACAGGGCACCGATGCCGTGCTCGGCCGCCAGCTGGATCGTCTCGCGCCTGGTGCACGCCACCCACACCGGCGGGTGCGGACGCTGGACCGGCTTGGGCACGACGTTGCGCGGCGCCAGGCGTACGTACTCGCCGACATGGCCCGAGAAGGGCGTTTCCGTCAGACAACGCAGTGCCACCCGGGTGCCCTCCTCCCACATGGCCCGCTTCTCCGCAGGTTCGACGCCGAAGCCGTCGAGCTCGGCGGCGGCCGACCCCTCCCCGGTGCCGAACTCGACGCGCCCGCCGGAGAGGACGTCGAGTGTGGCGATCCGCTCGGCGACCCGTGCCGGGTGGTTGATCGCCGGGATCGTGTGCATGATGCCGTGACCGAGTCGGATCCTCCGGGTGCGTTGGGAGGCGGCGGCGAGGAAGAGCTCCGGAGCGCTCGAATGCGAGTACTCCTCGAGGAAGTGGTGCTCGACGACCCACGCGCAGTCGATCCCGATCCGATCGGCCAGCTCTATCTGTTCGAGGGCCTCGGCGAAGACACGGGACTCGTCACCGTCGTCCCACGGGCGCGGAACCTGGTGTTCGAAGAACATGCCGAACTTCACGGGTGGGCGCCCTCTGTCCTCACTATCATCACGAGCAGACAGTAGAGGGGCCCGGTCCGCTGCGCACATGGGAGATCGCCGCTGCACCGGGCCCGGAGGCGGATCGGGGAAGCGTGCCGCGTTCTGTACGGATGAGCCGTGACGAAGCGTGGCAGGTGCTGAGCGGGGCACATACCGGCATCCTCACGACGCTGCGGCGTGACGGTGTGCCCGTCACGCTCCCGGTGTGGTTCGTCGTGATCGACCGGCGCATCTACGTGAGCGGCCCTGCGCAGACGAAGAAGTTCGGCCGCATCCAGCGCGACCCTCGCGTGTCGTTCCTCGTCGAATCGGGATCGCGATGGGCGGAGCTTTGCGGGGTGCAGGCGACCGGCCGGGCCACGATCGTCGACGACCCGGCCAAGCTCGAGCAGGTCCGGGAGGCGATGCACGAGAAGTACCACCGGTACCGGACCGATCGCGCCGCCATGCCGGAGGCGACCCGGGCGCATTACGACACCGGCGTCACGACCATCGAGATCGTGCCCGACGAGCGGCTCCTCAACTGGGACAACGCCCGCCTCGGCATCGACTGTCCCTAGGGCACCTGGCGGGTCAGGGGCTCCGTTGTTCCAGCCTGACCACCGGGAGGTGGCGGTGAAGGGTCCGGGCGTACCCGCGCCACTGCCTGTTGTAGGCGACGGCCTCTCGCAACGCCGCGGCTCTTTCCTCGCCCTGGAGCTCCCGGGCCCTCACCTCGACCCGCCGGCCGGCGAGCAGGACGGCAGCCTCTGGTGTGGCCTCCAGGTTCAGCCACCAGGCCGGAGGATGCTCCCGGCCGAAGTTCGACGCCAACACGACGAAGCCGCCGCCCGTGGGCATGTAGAGGAGGACCGTCTGGCGCCGACGGTGGGAGCGCCGCCCGATCGTCTCGAGCACGAGACAACGGAGCCGGGGCGTGAGCCGGCTGGGCCGGCCCCTCGTCGAGCGCAGGAGACGACTGTGGACCCGGGCGAAGCCGATGTAGAAGTGCCGGAGACCGGCACGCCCGCCAGGGTGCGGTCGGTGCATCGGCATGTCCGGCCGTCGCAGCGAGGGGGCCCGCTCGATCAGACGATCGTGACGTGCTCGGTGAACCAGATCCGGCTGGCACCGTGGTCGATGAACCGCCGTTCGTCCACGGCGAGCTCCTCCGCCGCCGCCAGGGCCTCCGGCTGCGCCCCTCTGTCCGCCATGACCTCCAGGCTCTCGAAGCTCACGACCGCGACCCCGTCGTAGACGTCCGGGGGGCACCCCCGGCTCTCCTGGACGATGGACTCCAGGCCTGTCGAGACGGTGTGGTGCTGGACGTACCCGACGGCACCGATCGTCTCGGCGTGCTTCCGGACGAGCGCCGCATGCTCCTCCCGCCAGTAGCGGTGGAACTCCTCCGGAGTAACGTCCTCACGACGCTTGATGCAGAGGATCACGTCGATCACGGGGCCTCCTCGGTTGAAGTGTCTCCCATGTCGAAAGCCTATGCAGAGTGACTTCCGACTCTGGAGCGCCGGGAGCGCGACGGAGATGCTGGCAACGTGCGCGCACGAGGCCTGGTGGCACCGAGTAGGGGCAGCGCCACGCTCAGGCGGCGAGTCGCCGTCCCGGTCGCAGTGCTGGCCACGGCGGTGGCCGGGTCGCTCTCGTCCTGCACCACGACGGCCAGGTCGCTGCCGGCGATCCCGACACTCGGGCACGGGGGGGCAGCCGGAGCGGCCGCCGCCCCGGCGATCGCCGTGCCTTCCCCGGGAGCCGTCGAGTACCAGATGGACGGTTCGCTCCCCGGGCTCGCCGATCGGGGGCCGGTGTACAGGGCGGGTGCGACGGCCGATCCCTCGGAGCTCACCAGGCTGGCGTCGGCGGTGGGGCTGTCGGCGTCACCCCAAGAGGACGGATCGGGATGGACGGTCACCGACGGGGACAGACGGCTCCATGTCGACCGGGTCGGAGGTCTGCCGTGGACGTTCTCCTCTTCAGGGGGCGGGACGGGGTCTTCGGGGTGTGCCGTGGCCGTGCCCGGGAGCCCGGGCGGCGACCAGCCCACGACGTCCACTCCGCCGGTGACGTGCCCTCCGACGACCACGGTCCCGGGGCTCCCGGACAGGGCCGGCGCCGAGCGGTACGCCCGGGACTTCCTCTCCCGAGCCGGGCTCGACGTGACCGGCGCCACGGTGGGGGCGACGGGGGGGAGCGACGGGTGGACCGTCACCTTCTCGCCGGCGCTCGACGGCCTCCCCGTCCTGGGCGGCGCCACGTCGGTGACGCTCGGAGCCCATGGCGTCGTGGCCGCCGCCTCGGGGAAGCTGGCCCCGCCGGTGGACAGCGGCTCCTATCCCCTGGTCGGGGTGGCGGCGGCCATCGACCGGCTTCGCCAGGGGTGGGCCTGGATCGTCTACAGCGGCCCCGTCCCCCTGGCCGCCGGGGGCGGAGCCGTCCCGGTCGAACCGCCCTCGACGTCTCCGCAGCCCACCACGCCGGCGACGACGGCGGCGCCGAGGATCGTGAGGATCACCGGCGTCCATCTGGCCCTGGCCTGGGCCTGGCCGGTCGCCCCCCGGAGCGACACGGCGTGGCTCGTGCCCGTGTACGTCTTCGCACTCGGTCCCGGCAGCCCGTACCCCTTCCTGGGTGGCGGGGTGCCGGTGCTGGGGGTGGCCGACGCATACGTTACCGGTCGGTAACTTCTGTCGTCCGGTTGAGGTGGCGTTGGGGCGGGGCCACACTTTGGGCACGCCCTCGCTCGATCACCAGCACGGACTCCTCGACGCCGGCCCCGACCCCCAGGTCCGGACGGCCGGTGCCGGGGCGCGACACGTCTCAGGCGCAGTCCTGGTCGTCGTGGCGTACGTCGTCGCCGCCAAGCTCGGCCTGCACCTCGCCTTCGCCAACAAGAACGTCACCGCCGTCTGGCCGCCCACCGGGATCGCCGTGGCGGCGCTCCTCCTGCTCGGCGTGAGGGTCTGGCCGAGCATCGCCGTCGGGGCACTGCTCGCCAACCTCGCCAACGGCGCCGGCCTGGACACCTCGATGCTCATCACCGTGGGCAACACCGCGGCGCCGGTCCTGGCCTGGTTCTTGATCCATCGCGTCGCCCGGGCACAGAAGCGCCTGGAGCGGGTTCCCGACGTGGTGAAGGTCCTCCTCCTGGGCGGCCCCCTGTCCATGACGGTGAGCGCGTTCCTCGGCACGGCAGCCCTCGCCGCCACGACCACCCTTCCCTGGTCGGACTACGGGTCGACGTGGTTCACATGGTGGATCGGCGATGCCATGGGAGTCGTCATCGTCACCCCGCTCATCCTCGTGGCCGCCGCCCGCTCCTGGCGCTCCTGCCGATTCCACGGTTGGAACGGGGTCGAAGCCCTCGCCGCCGCCGTCTGCATCGTCGGCACCACGGCCGTCGTCTTCTCCCGAAGCCAGGACCTGATCTTCCTCGTCCTTCCCCTCACGACCTGGGCCGCGGTCCGGTTCTTCCAGCTCGGGGCGGCCACCGCCGTCGGTGTCGTGTCCGCCCTGTCCATCACCGCCACCGTCGGCGGCCACGGACCTCTCGTCCACGGGCTGTCCACCACCGGGTCCCTCATCACCCTCCAGGTCTTCAACGGCGCCCTGGCGCTGAGCACCTTCATGCTGGCTGCGGCGCAGGTCCAGCACGCCAGGGCGAGGGCCGCGCTCCAGGCCGACGCCGACGACCTCGCCGCGCTCCTGATGAGCGAACGACGTGCCGCGCTGGACGACATGACGGCCGTGATCAGCCACGACCTGCGCACGCCCCTTTCCACCATCGCCAACAGTCACTACCTCCTGCGGGAGATGATCGGCGACCGCCTCGATGAGCACGCCGCCCTCGCCCTGGACGTCGCCGAGCGCGCCCAGGCACAGGCGGCGGCGCTCACCGAACAGGTGCTGGCCCTCCGACGGCCTCGGAACCTCGTCCTCGCCGAGATCGACCTCGCCCATGCCCTCGTGCAAGCGGCCGAGACCACCCCGGTGCCACCCGGCGTCGTGCTGAGGACGGACTGCGCCCCCATCAGGGTGCGCGTCGATCCGGGTCAGCTCAGGCAGATCCTCACGAACCTCATCTCGAACGGATGCGAGGCGATGGGTGGTGACGGCGAGCTCCACCTCTTCGGACGCGTCGACGGTGAGACGGTGATCGTCGGGGCCGCCGACAGCGGGCCCGGGTTCGCCCCCGACGTCGCCGATCGGGCCTTCGAGCCCTTCTTCTCCACCAAGCCGTCGGGAACGGGGCTCGGGCTCGCCATCGTGCAGCGCCTCGCCGAGGCTCACGGTGGCCGGGTCCGGCTCGAGAACCGCCCCGCCGGTGGCGCCGTGGTGAGCATCTCGTTGCCCCGGGTCCTGGCCGGGTGGCGCCGGTAGGGCCACCCTCCGGGACTACGCGCCGCGCCTGGCCCGGTGTCGCCGGCCGAGGAGCAGGCCGCCGGCCAGGAGGAGCGCCGCCACCGCGCTCAGGGATCCGACGAGCCATGCACCGTGCGGTCCGCGGGCGGACGCCAGGGCGGCGGCACGGACGGCCGAGTGGCCTCGTCCCGGGGGGACCGATGGCGCCGGTGCCGCCGGCAGCGCCGTGGTGGGAGGCGCCACCGGACCGGTGGTGGGAGGTGCCGGCGGGATCGTGGTCGGGCGAGGAGCGGTGGTGGCCGGCGGTGCGGCCACCGGGGCGCTCGCCGTGCGGACCTGACCCGAGTCGGGACTGACCATGAGCGAGGACTCGTCCACCGCCTCGAAGGCGCCGGCCGGGATGCGTTTGAGCTCGTCGACGAGGCCCGGCGGCCAGCCGGCGTCGGCCGAGCCCCCGAAGTACCAGTTGCTGCCGTTGTCGGCCAGGATCAGCCCGTAGTGCTGCATGGCCCGCAGGACGACCTGGGCCTGCGGGGAGAACCCCGAGACGTCGAAGTCGGAGCGGAGGCGAAAGCGCGCCCCCATGGGCGGCAGGGAGGGATCGGCGCGGGCCCCGGCCTCGTGGCGGGCCGGCCACACGAAGCTGGTGTCGGTCGTCTGCGCCGTCATCCGGATGGCGTGCGTCACGCTCCCGGCGACCACCTCGTCGTAGCGGAGGATCCCGGGCAGGATGGGGAGCCCGGCGGCGTCCGCCGAGGTCCAGCCGGCAGGCCGCAGGGTGTCGGACCGCAGGTTCCAGATGGCCCCCGACCCGGCCGTCGAGCCCGACGACGAGTAGGTGGCGTCGTAGAGCTCGTACAGGGTGCAGGTGGAGGGGTCGACCATGATGGCGTGGCGATCGCCCGTCGACGCCGAGCCGCCCTCGATCGGGGTGTCGGGGCCGAGGGGGTAGGGGCCCGGGTCCGACTCCGAGGCGTACTGGAAGGCGACGCCGACGAAGGGGTGCCCGGCCGGGACCACCGTGAAGGGCATGCCGTAGGGAGTCGAGGGGTCGCCCGACGGCCCGAAGTCGGGGTGGAGGTCGGTGGTCGACGAGGCCGTCGAGGCCAGCCACTGGGCGCTGTGGGGGTCGACGGGGAGGCCGGAGACGTCGGCGTTCCAGACGTTGTCGGCCGGGAACATGGGGCACGACGGTGCGCCGGGCACCGGCGTGCCCGCCAGGGCCGCTGAGGGCTGCGCGACGGCCCCGCCGAGCCCGGCGGCCAGGGCGGCGAGCGCCCCGGCGCAGAGGCCGGCCGTCCGGTCCCTCCGGCTCCTCACGGAGAGGTCATCGGCGCACGGCGGGAACCACCTGAAGGGAGGCGGGCGGCCCTGGACCCCCGGCGGTCGGCCCGACCTGCGAGGACAAGCGCTTGTCCAAGGCAACGGTCTTCCCGCCCCGGGATGTCAACAGGGGTTCAGCGAGGGGAGCAGGGTGCCGATCCAAGAGGGGATGACGCAGCCCCTCGAGGCAGCGGTCCACGACGGCGACCCGGTCGACCCCTCGCCCCCGGGGTCAGCGGCCGGCCGTCCCGGCGCGGCCGGACGGCAGGCGCTCCTGAGCGCCACCCTCGATGCCGCCGGCGACTCGTACACGGCGCTCCGGGCCGTCCGCGACGGCGGCCGCATCGCCGACTGGGTCATCGTCGACGCCAACGACCTCGTCCGCCGGCGCTGGGCCGACGCCGTCGGCGACGTGATCGGGCAGCGCCTGAGCCGCCTCAACGCCGTGGCGCCCAACCACGAATTCGAGCGGCGCTTCCAGGCCGCGCTCGAGTCCGGCACCCGCCAGGAGTTCGTCGACGAGCTGGCCCTGCCCGGGGGGGAGGGGGGATGGCGCCGCACCGTCGTGGTCCCCGTCGACGACGACACCATCGTCGCCACCACCCGCGACATCAGCCGCGAGGTCTACCTCGAGCGCGCCCTGCAGCAGGAGCGCGACGCCCGCAAGACCGGCGCCCCGGGCATGGGCGGGGCCCGCCTGAGCTCCGTGTCGGAATCCGAGGCCCGCTTCCTCGCCTGGACGGCCTCTGCCCTCTTCGCCGGGGCCGGCCTCATCGCCATCGTGAACAGCCTCGTCACCACCCTGCCGGGCGTGAACCTCACCGCCCTCCGGCTCACCGGCGTGATCGCCGTGGTGATGGCGGCCGCCGTCCGGCTCCTGCCCTGGAACGTCCACTCCCGGCCGATCGCCGACTCGCTCATCACCGGCGCCATCGCCTTCCTGGTCATGAGCGACCACTTCGACCACTACGGGCACGACCTGGCCAGCAGCGCCGTCTACCCGGTGTTCTTCATCATCATCGTGGCCTGGTCGGGCCTGGTCCAGAGGCGCGGCTTCTCCGTCTTCATCGCCGCCCTGGCCGGCGGCGCCCTGCTGGCGATCTTCGCCTCGAACGGGCACACCGACACCGGCTGGCAGTGCGCCATCGTGACCATGCCGGCGGCGGCGGTGCTGGGCGAGGTCCTGTGCTGGTCGTACACGAGGGCGACGGACCTGGCCCGGCTGGAGGCGAACCGGAGGCTGCACGATCCGTTGACCGACCTCGCCAACCGGCAGCTGCTCATCGAGCAGCTCGACCACGCCCTGTCGCGGATCCGGCGGACCGACGCCATGCTGGCCGTCCTCTATGTTGACCTGGACCGCTTCAAGCAGGTGAACGACTCCTTCGGTCACGACGCCGGCGACGAGCTCCTGCTCCAGGCGGCGAGGACCCTGCGCAACGCCGTCCGGGAGAACGACGTGGTGGCCCGCCTCGGGGGGGACGAATTCGCCGTCCTGTGCGAGGACCTGACCGACCAGACCGGCGCCGTCGAGGTGGCGGCCCGGATCCTCGAGGCCTTCGACCGGCCCCTCACCTGCGCCAAGCGCGAGCTCTACGTGACCTCGAGCATCGGGGTGGCCTTCTCCGCTCACGGCGTGGAGTCGCCCGACGCCCTCCTCCGTGACGCCGATGCCGCCATGTACCGGGCCAAGCGCAGCGGGCGCAACCGCATCGAGGTGTTCGACGAGACCATGCGGCACCTGATCGCCCACCGCCTCGAGCTGACCACCGCCCTCCACCACGCCGTCGACCACGGTGAGCTCCGGGTCCACTACCAGCCCATCTACGCCCGCGACGGGGAGACGGTGCGCGGCTACGAGGCCCTCGTCCGATGGGAGCGTCCGGGGTTCGGGCTGCTCAAGCCCGGAGAGTTCATGGAGGTCGCCGAGGATTCCGGTGCGATCCTGGCCGTGGGCGAGTGGATGCTCAGGGAGGTGTGCCGCCAGGCGAGCCGCCTGGCCCGGCAGTGGCCCGAGCGTCGCCTCGGCATCGCCGTGAACGTGGCCAGCCGGCAACTGGTCGAGGGGAACCTGGTCGAGCTGGTGAAGCGGGTGCTCGAGGCGACGGCCCTCGAACCGGAGCTCCTCACGCTCGAGCTCACCGAGACGACGTTGATCGACGACGCCGAGACCGCCCAGGCCACCCTCGACAGCCTGCACGATCTCGGCGTCAAGATCGCCCTCGACGACTTCGGCACCGGGTACTCCTCGCTCACCTACCTCCGGGCGTTCCCCATCGACATCATCAAGATCGACGGGTCGTTCGTGCGCACCATCGGGCGCGAGCGACAGGGCGCCGCCATCATCTCGGCGGTCATCTCCCTGGCACAGAGCCTGGGCATCACCGTGGTCGCCGAGGGGATCGAGACCGAGGCCCAGCTCGACGCCGTGGTCTGTCTCGGCTGCGACCTGCTCCAGGGGTTCTACCTGTCGGTGCCCAAGCCCATCGAGGAGGTCGAGCCCCGGTTGGAGACGGCGGCGGTCCGGGACCGCTGACGCCGCGTCCCGCCCACCGGCCCCCCAACTTGCAGGGGCCAAGAGGCCGGGCGCGCCTCCGCCCTCCCGGGCCCGGCGAGGACCCGGCGGAGGTGGGTACTCTGCGGTGGACGGGAGACCGCCTGCCAAGGAGGAGAGCCGATGCCCGAGTTCACCACCTACGAGCCCGGAGTCCCGTGTTGGGCCGACCACGGGGCCAAGGACGTCGAACGCTCCAACTCCTTCTACAGCGAGCTCTTCGGCTGGGTGGCCGAGGACCAGGGCGAGGAGGCCGGCCACTACACGATCCTCCGCAAGGCCGGGAAGACCGTCGCCGGGAACATGGCGACCATGTCCCCCGACCAGCCCTGCGCCTGGACGAGCTACGTGTCGGTCGAGGACGCCGACAAGACCGTGGGCCGCGCCAAGGCGGCGGGGGCGACCGTGTTCGCCGAGCCGATGGACGTCATGGACATCGGGCGAATGGCGGTCTTCGCCGACCCGACCGGTGCCGCCATCGGGATATGGCAGCCGAAGACCTTCGTCGGCTCGGAGCTCGCCAACGAGGCCGGGGCCGTCTGCTGGAACGAGCTCAACACCCGGGACCTGGCAGCGGCGAAGACCTTCTACACCGAGGTCTTCGGCTGGACGCCCAACGACGTCGAGATGGAGGGGATGCAGTACACGGAGTGGAAGCTCGGGGACCGGGGCATCGCCGGGATGATGGCCATGCCGGAGATGGTCCCGGCCGAGGTGCCGGCCCACTGGCTCGTGTACTTCGGCACCGACGACACCGACGCCACCGTGGCCAAGGCGTCGGGGCTCGGGGCCACCACGCTGGTCGGCGCCACGGACATCCCGCCGGGACGATTCGCCGTGCTCATGGACCCCGACGGTGCCGCCTTCGCCGTCATCAAGATGCACCCGATGGCGACCTGAGCATCGGAGCCCGGTCGGGCGGCCCCAGGCTCGCCAGGCCGGCCAGGCCCAGGCGGAGGGCGTCTCGGGGCTCGATGGGCCGTACCCTCGGACCGAGGCCCGCCTCCGAGGCGCTCGAGACCACCTCGACCAACCGCTCGGGGTCGACGGGCTTGCGCAGGCAGGCGAAGACCTTCGAGCCGAAACTGTCCCGGATGGCCCCCTCGTCGTCGCAGGAGAAGGCCGAGACGACCACCGCCGTCCCCGGTGGCTCCAACGACTCCAGGACGGCGGTGCCGTCCAGGTGGGAGAGGCGGAGGTCGAGGACGAGGACGTCGAATTCGCCGGCGGCGACCATCCAGGTGGCCGCCACCCCGTCACCGGCTTCGGAGACGCGGAACCCCCGCCTCCGGAGGATCTCGGCCATGGAGGCCCGCACGGCGAGGTCGTCCTCCACGACGAGGACCCTTACGTCTCCTATCTCTCCCACGGGTCCTGGCATCGGCAGGTGGCGGCGGGCCGATTAGGGCCGGAACCCCTGTTGTGCCTCCGTTCACGGAGGTCGGCGGAGCGGCAAGGGCCGTTGCGGCCGCCGTCCGTCCGGCGCCGTGGTGGGGCCTCGGCCTACTTCTTCACCTTGTGGAGCGAGCCGTATCCCCGCTCGATGGCGGCGGTGATGATCGCCTCGAAGTCCTTGTCCGTGAGCACGTGGGGGGTGCCCATCGAGGAGGACCGCCAGTACAGCTCGGCCAGCCATTCGAGGAGCTCGAGGCTGTGGATGGCAGCCTTCATGTTGGGGCCGTAGGCGACGGATCCGTGGTTCCGCATCATGGCGGCGTTCCGGCCCTTCAGGGCCTCGACGACGTGGTCGGCGAGCTCCTGGGACCCGAAGGTGGCGTAGGGGGCGGTGCGGGGGGCGCCTCCCAGCTCCAGGCAGCTGTAGTGGAGCGCCGGCATCTCGTCGTGGGTGCAGGAGAGCGCGGTGGAGGCCATGGCGTGCGCATGGGTGATGGCGAGGGCGTTCGTGGCGGCGTAGATCCCGGTGTGGAGCGGGACCTCCGACGTCGGGGCGAGTTCCCCGTCCACGACGTTGCCCTCGAGGTCGATGACGGTGATCATCTCCGGCGTGAGATCGCCGAGGTCCGCCCCGGTGGGGGTCACGGCGACGAGGTCACCGCAGCGGGCCGAGACGTTCCCCGCCGTGCCGATCACGAGGCCCGTCTCGGCCAGGTGCCGGCTGGCGCCGGCCACCGCCTCACGCTCGGCTGCCAGGAGCACTTCGCTCATCTCCGTCCCCTTCCCCCGCGACTGCGGGCGCATTGTAGGGGTCGCCGTCTTCGGTCGCCGCCTCGTCCGGCTCCACGACCCGTCACGGCGGGGGCAGGCCCATGGTGGCGCCGTGGGTGACGAGGTCCGACCACGGCGGCACGAGGTCGAGGCCGTCGACGGCGTTCAGGAAGCCGGCGCTCTCGCCGGGCTGGCCCCGGACCCCGTACTGCCACACCACGGCGTTCGTCCGGGGATCGATCACCACGATCCTGCTGTTGCCGTCGTCGGTGGAGATGACGTCGCCGTTCGGGAGCGGGAGGGCCAGCGACGGGTGGTCGAGGGCGGCGGCTCCCGTCGGCCGGAACCGCCACAGGAGGGTGCCGGCGGCGTCGAAGGTCTCGACCTGGCCGGGACTGCCGTAGTCGACAGTCAGGTACACCCCGGGGCGCACCTCGTTGCTGTCCGACGGGTAGCCCACCCCGGGGGGGTGCCAGGAGCGGTAGACGGTGCCGGACAGGTCCATCTCGTCCACCCAGTCGCCGTTGATCTCGGTGACGAGGTAGTGGCCGTTTCTCATGGGGAAGGCGCCGTTGGGGCTGCCGAAGCGCGCCGGCGGGTCGTGGCGGCAGGCCTGGGTGGTCATCCCGTACACCCGGGCGGGGGCGTGGCCGCCGGGGGGGACGAGGAGGAGCCGGCAGTTCTTGATGTCGGCGGTCAGCACGTAGCGGTCGGGGAGGACGATGGCGTCGTCGGGATTGGAGAGCTGGTTGGCCCCGTCGCCGGGGACACCGGGCGTGCCGTAGCGCCAGAGGATCCGTCGCGTCGCCACGTCGATGAGGGTCACCACCGAGTACTCCTCCTCGGTGGCGATGATCTCCTTCCCGTCCGGGGTGAAGAAGGCGTCGTCGGGGCTCTTGAACTGGACCCCGGGGCTCAGGTCGCCGGGCCGGGGGAAGCTCCACAGCGTGCGGCCCTGCGGGTCGACGACGAGCAGCCGGTCGTTCCCCTCGTCGGCGACGAGGACGGGGCCCGGGAGCACGCTCGGGTCCGAGCCCGGGGCCAGATGCGTGGCCGGGTCGCGCGAAGGCGGGAACATGGCCCGGGCGGCGGCGGTCGTGGTCGTGCGGTGCGAGGGCGGCGGGGTCGAGCCACCCCCCGACACGACCAGGCCGACGGCGACGGCGAGCACCACGACCACGAGGGCGGCGACGGCGCGGTTGCGCCGGACCCGGGCCGAGACACGCCTGCGGGCGCCGGGCGCAGGCGGGAGCGGCCCCACTAACCGAGTACCGGGAACCGCCGCTCGCCGGCGAGGCGGTCCAGGGTGGCCTGCATGGTCGAGACGAGCTCGTCGTAGCAGGCCCGCACCACCTCGTCGTCGTCGGCGGCGTCCGGGCCGAACCGTCCGGCCAGGTCGATCGGCGCGCCGAGCTCGACGGTGATCTTGGCCGGGAGAGGGAAGGTGGGGATCCCCCCCGGCACGAGGCCGAAGGGCGGGCCGGCCACGAGCGGCATCACCTTGATCCGGAACAGCCGGTCGAGACGCAGGTGCCGGGCGAGCCGTTCGCCCCGGGCCAGGACGACGAGGGTCTCCTGGCCGCCCACCGACACGGCCGGGACCACCGGGACGCCGGTGCGAAGGGCGAGGCGGACGAACCCGAGCCGGCCGCCGAACTCGATCCGGTTGCGCTCCCACCACGGCCGGAAGACCTCGTGGTCCCCACCGGGGAAGTCGATGAGGATGCCCCCGCTCCGCAGCACCGCCTCGGCGGCGGCCGGTCCCGCCTCGACGGCGCCGGCCCGGGCCATCACCGGCCCGACCCCGGGGAGGCCGAGGAAGAAGGAGTGGAACAGGGCGTAGACCGGCTCCTCCTCTCCCCGGGCCCGCCACCAGGCCGTGAGCAGCACGGGGAGGTCAGGGGGCATCTGGCCGCCCGAGTGGTTGCCGACCACGAGGAAGGGGCCGTGGGGGGGGAGACGGTCGAAGCCGCGGACCTCGGGTCGGAACCAGGAGGCGTAGCGCTCGAGGACGGGATGCACCTTGCGCAGGAAAGCCGGGTCCCGAAGGTCGCCCGGGGCTGCCACCGGTGCCGTCACGGCGCCGCCACTACCGGCCTGCCGGCGACCCGCTGGCGCGCCCGTCGCACCAGCTCCTCGAGCGCGGCGGGCAGCGCGTCGGCGAGCGGCCACGGATCGGGCAGGCTCTCCGGCGACCCCAGCACCGAGACGAACAGGCGCCCGGCGTAGCTCCACGCCGTCACGTTCACGCCGATGCCCTCGAGGATGGGTCCGACGGAGTAGAGCGCCTCCAGCGTGACGGGACCGACCCGGAGGCGCTCGGCCGGGCCGGGCACGTTCGAGAGGACCACGTTGACGGGGGGCCGTACGTGGCCGGCCAGCCTCGAGCGGGTCCAGGCCCGGATGGTGAGGGCGTAGAGCTGGGGCGGGACGACCTCGGCCCTGTCCTCGAGCAGCTCGGTGCCGAGCGCGCCGCGCATCTCCTTGGCCGACGTCGCCACGGCGCTGATGTGGCGGAGCCGGGCCACCGGGTCGGCGACGTCGGTGGCGATGGAGACGTAGAGGTTGTCGACGTGGTTGCCACCTCGCCGGCCGGCGTCCGGGCCCGTCGACAGGGGCACGCTGGCCACGAGCGGCCGGCCGGGGAGGGCCCCGCTCTCGAGCAGGACCGACCGGAGGGCGCCGGCGCACATGGCCAGGAAGACGTCGTTCACGGTGGCGTCGAAGGCCCGGCGCACTTCCTTCAGGTCGTCGAGCGCCACCGTCGTCATGGCGAAGGTGCGGGCCGCCCCGAGCGAGACGTTGAACGGGGTCCGCGGGGCCTGGAGGGGCAGGGGCGGGCGCACCGGCGCCCGACGGCGTCGCCGGGCCGCCTCCCGGAGCCCGGCCACGGAGCGGACGGCGAGGCCGGGGAGGTGCCCGAGACGCGCCCGGTGGCCGGCCAGGGCGCTGCGCAGCAGCGCCGCCCGGCCCGGCAGGGCTTCGGGGTGCGGGCCCCCCTCCGCCGGCGGCGGCGCGCCGAGGGCCTGGAGGAGGAGCGCCACCGAGGCGGCGCCGTCGGCCACGGCGTGGTGCACCTTGGCCACGACGGCCATCCGGTCGCCGGCGAGGCCCTCCACCACCACGACCTCCCACAGGGGCCGGTCACGGCGGAGCGGCCGGCCGGCCACCTCGGCCACCACGGCGGCGAGCTCCCGGTCCCCGCCCGGTGGCGCCACCCGCCGGCTCGACACGTGACGGTCGAGGTCGAAGTCGGGGTCCTCCACCCACACCGGGTGCCCGAGGCCCAGGGGGACGGGCACCGCCCGCCGCCGCAGGGGCGGGAGCCGGTCGAGGCGGCGGCCGAGGAGGGCCCGCACCTGGTCGACCGAGACCCCACCGGGGGCGGCCGCCGTGTCGAACACCGCCACCTTGAGGGTGTGCATGTGGGCGGTCGGCGTCTCGGAGTAGAGGAACTTGGCGTCGAGGCCTCGCATGGGCTCCACCTCAACCCAC
>JAGWNV010000026.1 GCA_028872975.1 Acidobacteriota bacterium | reverse complement strand
CCAGAGGTAGACGGCATAGGAGATCCGCCCGAGCAGCCGAAGCGGTGCCGTGGCCAGCACGGCCCCGAGGGGCCCGGGGCGGGCCAGGCGGGTGCCGGCCAACACGGCCACGACGGCCACGGTGGCGGCAGCGAGACCTCCCTCGAACATCGTCGCCGAGGCGCCCGCCGTGGCGAAGAGGCCGCCGAGGATCCCGGCGCCGGCCAGGGCGGCGCCGTGCAGCAGGCGCCGGGCCCGGGGGCCGGGCTCGGGACGCGCCGTGACGGCCATAGCCAGCGCGGCGCCGGCCAGCAGCTCGAAGGCCCGGGTGTCGGTGCCGTAGTAGAGCCGGTCGAGGCCGGCCCCGTGGGTGGCCAGCCAGGCGGCCCATCCCGCCGACACCCCGGCGGCGCCCGCCGTGGCCACGACGGCCACCCGCCGCCGGCGGAGGCGCCCGAGGAGGAGGAGCAGGAGGGGCCACAGGACGTAGAACTGCTCCTCGATCCCGAGCGACCAGGCGTGCTGGAGGGGCGACGGGGAGGCGAAGCGGGCGAAGTACGACTGCCCGGCGAGGAGCTGGTGCCAATTGGCCACGTAGGCCAAGGTGGCCAGGGCGTCGGCGCGCAGCACCGAGGCCGTCGACGGGAGCAGTCCCGAGGCCTGGGCCAGGGCGAGGACGGCGAGCAGGGCGAGGAGGGCGGGGAGGAGTCTCCGGGCGCGCCGGGCCCAGAAGCCGCCGAGCCCGGCCCGCCCCTCGGCGGAGCGCCCGAGGAGGAGCCCGGTGATGAGGAAGCCCGAGAGGACGAAGAACAGGTCGACGCCCAGGTAGCCGCCGGGCAGCCAGCGGGCACCGAGGTGGTAGGCGACGACGGCGGCGACGGCGACGCCCCGCAGGCCGTCGAGGGCCGGCATGTGCCGCGGCCCGCCTCCGGCCGTCGCTTCCGGCGCCAGGTCCCCTCCGTCCACGCCTTCAGCCCGCCGAGGCCCGCTTCCCGCCACCTTCGTCCTCGTCGCCGCGGTCGGCCCCGTCGGGCCCCGGCAGGGGAGCTTCGTCGATCCCGGGACCCAGGCCCTCGACGCCGGCTGCGCCGTCGCCGGCGGTGGCCTCGTCGCGGGCGTGGCGCAGGCGGCTGCGCCAGGTCTCCCCCGAGAAGCGGAGGGACAGGTAGGTGAGGAAGCCGGCCGGGATGGGCAGCCAGAAGTTGGCGGCCCGGTAGGTGAGCACCCCCAGGGTGGCGATGCTCCTCGGGGCCCCGAAGCCGGTGACGGTGGTGATGAGCACCGTCTCCACGATGACGAGGCCGCCAGGGGTGATGGGGATGACGGCGAGGACGTTGGCGAGCCCGTAGGCCACCAGGAGCTCGACGGGGCCGAGGACCTTGCCGAAGGCGATGAGGAAGACCCACAGCGAGGCGGCGTCGAGCAGCCAGTTGGCGGCGGCCCACACGATGGCCCGCCGCAGGAGCTCCCGGTCGTCGAGCAGGGCCCGGAGGCGCTCGGCGATGCGCTCCACCACCGAGGCCAGCTGGTCGCCGGTGACGAAGGGGATGTGGTTCCCGATGCTGCGCACGACCCCCACGGCGCGGTGCTGGCCGCGCAGGAGCAACAGGACCACCCCGGCGAAGGCCCCCATGAGGAGCACGCCCACGCCGGCGGCCACGCCGTAGATGGGGTTGTACCCGCGCAGGAAGATCGAGATGATGAGCGCCACCCAGAAGATGAGGTTCAGCACCACCGCCGACCCCACGCCCTGCATGGCCAGCCCGAAGGCGACATCGGCACCCTGCACGCCGGACTTGGTCAGGAGGCGATAGGAGAGCCCGGTGGCCGCCGCCGTGCCGCCGGGCACGACGTGGCTCAGGGCCAGGCTCGACGTGTTGATCCGCAGCAGGCGCCAGCGGGAGGGGCCGCCGGCTGGCAGGACGGTGTGGGTCAGCTGGGCGTAGGCGACGAGGGCGGCGAATTCGAGGCCGACGCCGAGGATCAGGTAGGCGACGTTGACCCGGCCCAGCCGGTACAGCGACTGGCGGACGCCGCCCAGCTGGGGCACGACGAGGTACTCGACCACCAGGGCCACGAGGAAGGCGCTGACGGTCCACCGGATCTGCTTGGGGACGCGCCGCCTGCGCGCCGGCTCCTGGCCCGGGGCCCCTGACACCCGTTCATGCTGGCACGTGCCCAGCGGGTCGACCTGTCATGCTGGGACGCGTGCGAGGCCCACCGGCGGACGCCGACACCCGCCGGCAGCGGCTGTGGGACGTGGCCGAGGCCAAGGGCGTGCCGCTCCGGACCATCGTGGCCACCGTCGGCGTGGTCGTGGCCGTCTACCTGGCGGGGCGGCTCGTCTACAAGCTGCGGGAGATCATCCTGCTCGTGGTGGTGGCCGGGTTCGTCGCCCTGCTCCTCGACCCCGCCGTCGTGCTCATCCAGCGCAGGCTCCTGGCCCGCCGGGGGGCGGCGGTGTCGCTCGTCACCGTGGTGGCGGCCCTCGTCTTCGCCGGCCTGGCGACGGCCTTCGGGTACCCCCTCGTGAACGGCCTCACCCACCTGGCCCACAACCTGCCCGGCTACATCCACCAGGCCGAGCAGGGCAAGGGCCCCATCGGGCACCTGGTCCGCAGGTACCACATCCAGAATTGGGTGGACAAGAACCTGGCGCCGAAGCTGACCAGCTTCGCCAAGAACCTCTCCAAGCCGGCGCTCACCCTCGGCAAGGGTGCGGTGACGCTCCTGATCGCCCTCTTCACCATCTTCATGCTCGTGCTCCTCATGCTCCTCGAGGCCCCGAAGATGCGCCGGGGGGTCCTGCGGCTCATGAGCCCCGAGCGCGCCGCCACCGTCACCCGAGTGTCCTCGGAGGTGTCCCGGTCGGTCACCGGCTACATGCTCGGCAACTTCATCACCTCGGTCATCGCCGGCGTGGTCGTCTTCGTCACCCTCATCGTCATGGGCGTCCCCTTCGCCCTCCTGTGGGCCCTGTGGGTGGCTCTCGTCGACTTCCTGCCCATGATCGGGGGGGCGCTGGCGGGGATCCCGACCGTCCTGTTCGCCTTCGCCCACTCGCTCCCGGCCGGGATCGTGACCCTCGTCGTCTTCCTCGTCTACACCCAGGTCGAGAACCACGTGCTCAACCCGGTGGTGATGAGCCGGACGGTGCGGATCAACCCGCTCTTGGTCCTCCTCGCCATCCTCGTGGGCGCCGACGTGGGCGGCATCGTGGGCGGCATCTTCGGCGGCTTCGTGGGCACCCTGCTCGCCATCCCGGTGGCCGGGTCGGCCCAGGTGATCGTCCGCGAGCTCTGGCAGGTCACGGCGCCGGTCGCCGAGTCCGACCCCGCCGCCGGGGTGGCGGCCCGGGGCGAATCGACCTTGCCCCCCGTCGCCTGACAGGCTGCGGCGGTGCGCGTCCTGGTGGTCCTCCCCACCTACAACGAGTCGGAGAACATCGCCCGGGTCCTGCGCGAGATCAGGAGCGCCCTGCCCGAGGGGGGGGTGCTCGTGGTCGACGACGGGAGCCCCGACGGCACCGCCGGCATCGCCGAGGAGGTGGCCGGGGAGCTCGGGGGCATCGACGTGCTCCGGCGACCGGGCAAGGCCGGCCTGGGCAGCGCCTACCGTGCCGGCTTCGCCTGGGGCCTGGCCCGGGGCTGGGACGTCATGGTCGAGATGGATGCCGACTTCTCCCACGAGCCCTCGGCACTGCCGGGCCTGGTGGCACCGCTTCGGACCGGGGCGGACCTGTCGGTGGGGTCGCGCTACGTCCCGGGCGGCTCGATCCCCAACTGGCGGTGGCACCGACGGCTCCTGTCCGAAGGCGGCAACCGCTACGCGGCGATGCTGCTCGGGATGCCGGTGAGCGATTCCACGTCGGGTTTCCGGGCCTATCGGGCCGACATGCTCGCCAAGCTCGACCTCGATCGCATCCGCGCCGACGGGTACGGGTTCCAGATCGAGATGGTCCACGAAGTGCTCCTCCACGGAGGGACGGTGGTGGAGGTCCCCATCCGCTTCGTCGACCGGGTCGAGGGCAAGTCCAAGATGTCGAGCACCATCGTCGTGGAGGCCCTCCTCCTCGTCACCTGGTGGGGGCTGCGTCGGGGCCTGCGGGGACTGCGCCGTCTCGTGACGGGCCGGACGCCGGAGGTGCGCTGAGCGAGGCGCAACGGCCCGGGACCGGCCGTCTGCGATCATGGAGACCGTGGCCGGGCCCCGGATCCTCGTCGTCGACGACGAGCCCTACATCACCGACGTGCTGGCCGCCGCACTCCGCTACGAGGGATTCGAGGTCGAGGTGGCCGGCACCGGCGGTGACGCCCTCTCGGCGGCCGGCGGGGGAGGCCAGGACCTGATCCTGCTCGATGTCATGCTCCCCGACCTCGAGGGCACCGAGGTGTGCCGCCGGTTGCGGAGCGCGGGGGTGGTCACCCCGGTGCTCTTCCTCACCGCCCGCGACGCCACCGAGGACAAGGTCCAGGGCCTGAGCCTCGGCGGCGACGACTACGTCACCAAGCCCTTCAGCCTCGACGAGCTGGTGGCCCGCATCCACGCCGTCCTGCGGCGCAGCCCGCCCCGGTTCGTGTCCGATGACGGCCGCCTCACCTACGCCGATCTCGAGATGGACGAGGACACCCGGGAGGTGTGGCGCCAGGGTCAGCGGATCGAGCTCACCGCCACCGAGTTCAACCTCCTCCACTACCTCCTGAGCAACACCCGGCGGGTACTGTCGAAGAGCGACATCCTCGACCACGTCTGGCCCTACGACTTCGACGGCGACCCCAACATCGTCGAGACCTACGTGAGCTACCTGCGCAAGAAGATCGACTGCTTCGAGCCCCCGCTGCTGCACACCGTGCGCGGCGTCGGCTACAGCCTGCGCCTGCCTCCCGAGGAGCAGGCGCCCTAGGGCGGCCCGCCATGTCCCTCCGCAGGCGGCTCGTGGCCGGGATGCTCGCCCTCCTCGTGGCGGCGGTGGTGGTCACCGACGTCGTCACCTTGTCGTCGTTGCGGTCCTATCTCTTCGGCCGCCTCGACGAGCAGAACGACGCCGCCCAGGCCCAGGAGTACTCCTATGTGGAGAACGCCTACGCCCGCGACGCCGCCGCCGGCGACAAGGCCGCCGCCCAGCCGGCCACCTGGCTCACCCAGCTGGCGGAGCCCACGGCGCCGCCCGCCGACCTCGCCTCGGGCTCGCCCACCCTGGCGTCGCCGGTGCCGCTCACCACGATCCCGAGCGTCCAGGCCGCCACGGCCGCCTCCCCCCCGGCCCGCGCCGGGCGGCTCAACGCCTACGTGCTCGCCACGCGGGTGAGCCCCGACGTGTACTTCGAGGTCCTGCGCTCCGACCGCCAGGTGATCCTGCGGCGGCCCTCCGGCTCGCTCGCCCACGAGGACCCCGCCCCGGTCCTCCCCCGGGGCTTCCCGGTGAGCCGGGCGCCGCGCCGGAGCCGATTCGGGACGGGCCACGGGCCGTACGTGCCCGAGCAGCTCTCGTTCACGGCCGGCGCCCTGCACAGCCACTGGGGGTACTACCTGGGCGAGGCCGTCACCGTCCCGGGCGGGATCCTCGTGACCCTGAGCGCCTCGGCCCCCGCCGAGCAGACGCTGTCGTCGGTCACCAGCGTCGAGGTGGCCGTCTCCGCCGGGGTGGCGCTCGCCATGGTGGTCCTGGCCCTGTGGACCGTCCGCCTGGGGCTGCGGCCCCTCGACGAGATGACCGACACAGCCCGGGCCATCGCCGGCGGCGACATGCGCCGGCGTGTCCGCCGGGCCGACGAGCACAGCGAGGTGGGGCGGCTGGGCGCGGCGCTCAACGGGATGTTGGGGCGGATCGAGGCGGCGCTGGCCGAGCGGACGCGCTCGGAGTCCCGGCTGCGTCGTTTCGTGGCCGACGCCTCGCACGAGCTGCGCACCCCCCTGACCTCGATCCGGGGTTACGCCGAGCTGCTGCGCAAGGGCGCCCTCGACGACGACGCCGGCCGGCGCCGCGCCGCCGAACGCATCGAGCGGGAGGCCGCCCGCATGGGCGTCCTCGTGGACGACCTGCTCCTCCTGGCCCGACTCGACCAGGGCCGGCCCCTCGAGCAGGCCGCCGTCGACCTCTCGGTGGTCGTCGGCGAGGCCGTCGACGCCGCCCGGGCCGCGTCGCCGGCGCACCGCGTCGTCGCCGAGCTCGAGCCGGGAGTGACCGTGCGCGGCGACGCCGGGCGGCTCCGCCAGGTCGCCGACAATCTCCTCCAGAACGTCGCCGTGCACACGCCGGCGGGGTCCACCGCCCGGGTCACCGTGGCCCGAGCGGACGGCGTGGCCAGGCTCGTCGTCACCGACGACGGTCCGGGGCTCTCCACCGACGACACCGCCCACGCCTTCGACCGGTTCTACCGCGGCAGCGGATCCCGGGGACGCCCCGGCACCGGGCTCGGCCTGTCGATCGTCGACGCCCTGGCCACCGCCCACGGCGGGTGGGCCGAGGCGGGCCCGGGCGAGGGCGGGGGGGCGCGCTTCGTCGTCGAGCTGCCCCTCGACGAGAGCCGCCCCCCGGGGGCGAAGGACAGGGAGGTCGGGAGCGCTGCACGTCGTTGAACGCGGGCAGGGGCCGCCCGTGCTCCTCCTCCACGGCCAGCCTGGGCAGGCCGATGACTGGGACGCGGTCGCTGCCGCCCTCGAGGCCGACCACCGGGTCCTCGCCGTCGACCGGCCCGGCTACGGGGCCACCCGCCTGGCGGCGACCTCCATGGCGGAGAACGCCGCCCTCGCCGCCCGCCTGCTCGCCGAACGCGGGGCGGTGCCGGCCGTCGTGGTGGGCCACAGCTACGGCGGGGGCGTCGCCCTCCTGCTCGCCGCCCGCCACCCCGACGCCGTGGCCGGGCTGGTCCTCGCCGCCTCGGTGGGGAGGGCCGGGAGCGTGAGCGGGGCCGACCGCCTCCTGGCGCTGCCCGTGCTGGGCGACGCCCTCAGCGCGGCGGGCCTCTTCGCCCTGGGCCGGGTCCTGCCCCGCCTCGGGGCCCTCTCGACCCGCCTGGGCGGCCACGCCGGGTCCTGGCTCCAGGCCAGCCTCCCCGACCGCCGGTACGCGGCCGGCCTCTCCCAGTCCGGGGTCCGGCTGTGGCGGAGCTTCGTGACCGAGCAGCGGGCCCTGCTCGACGAGATCGGGGACGTGGAGGCGGCGGTGGGGGCCGTGGCCGCCCCCACGGTGGTGGTGACCGGGACGTGGGACGTGGTGGTGCCGCCGTCGGTGGCGGCCGGGTTGGCCGGCGCCGTGCGCGGGGCAGAGCTGGTCACCCTGTCGCGCACCGGCCACTTCCTGCCCCGAGACGCCCCGGGCGTCCTGGCCGGCGCCGTGCGGCGGGTCTGGGGCCGCGCCGGCGGCTGACGGCGTCGTCGGCCCGGCGGAGCCGATGGGAGACTGCCGCCATGGCCATCGATTTCACCTTCCCCCCCGACGTGGAGGAGGCCCGCCTGCGCATGCGGGCCTTCGTGGACGACGACGTGCGGCCCAGCGAGGAACGGCTCCTGGCCGAGGCCGCCGGCCGGGCGGACTGGCGGGGGGAGCTCGACCGCCTGCGCCTGCGGGCCCGGGAGCTCGAGCTGTGGATGCCCCACATGCCGCCGGAATGGGGAGGCGCCGGGCTCGGCCCCTCGGCCCTGGCGGCGGTGTCGGCCGAGGCGGCCAAGACGCGCTTCGGGTCCTACGTCATCAACTGCTTCGCTCCCGACGAGGGCAACATGCACACCCTCCTGCACTGGGGCACCGACGACCAGAAGAACCGGTACCTGAAGCCCCTGTGCGAGGGGACGACCCGGTCCTGCTTCGCCATGACCGAGCCCGAGGTGGCCGGCTCGGACCCCACCCTCATGCGCACCCGGGGGGTGCCGCACGGCGACGAGTGGGTGATCGACGGCCACAAGTGGTTCATCAGCGGCGCCCGGGGGGCGAGCTTCGCCATCCTCCTGGCCCGCACCGAGGACGACCCCGAGGTGCCCCAGGCCGCCACCACCGCCTTCATCGTCGACCTCCCCGCCGAGGGATGGGACGTGGTCCGGGACGTGGAGACGATGGCCGGCGGCCACAACCACTGCGAGATCCGCATCGAGGGGCTCAGGGTGCCCGACGCCAACGTGCTGGGTGGACGCGGCCAGGGACACCGGCTGGGGCAGTACCGGCTCGGTCCCGCCCGGCTGGCCCACTGCATGCGGTGGCTGGGCCAGATCGAGACCGCTCTCGACATGATGGTGGCCCGGGCCACCGGGCGGTACTCGCACGGGTCGTACCTGTCGGAGAAACAGGGCATCCAGTGGCTCATCAGCGAGTCCGCCATCGAGCTCTACCAGGCCAAGCTCATGGTGCTCCACGCCGCCTACCGCATCGAGCACGGGCTCGACTTCCTGACCGAGGTCTCCATGGCCAAGCACCACGTGGCCACCACCCTCTGGAACGTGGTCGACCGCGCCGTCCAGGTCCACGGCGCCCTCGGCTACTCGAAGGACTCGCCGCTCGCCGACATGCTCCTCCAGGCCCGCTGGAGCCGGTTCGCCGACGGGGCCGACGAGATCCACAAGTGGCGGGTGGCCGAGCGCGTGGTCGAGGCCTGGCGGCGCGACGGCACGACCAGGGCCGCCACCGGGGACCTCCCGCTGTAGCGGGGGAGGCCCGTCAGCCGAAGTAGCGGTAGACGACCTGGGCGACGCAGCTCGGCTTCTGGGCCCCTTCGGTCTCGAGGACGAGGTCGATGGTCACCTGGACGCCGCCTTCGACGTCCTCGACGTCGGCCACCTCGGCGCCGAGGCGGAGCCTCGAGCCCACCTTGACCGGCGAGGGGAACCGGACCTTGTTGCAGCCGTAGTTCACCCCGAGGCGCATGCCCTCCACGTGGAGCACGTCGTGGAGGAGCACCGGGGCCAGCGACAAGGTGAGATAGCCGTGGGCGATGGTCCCGCCGAAGGGGCCGTCGGCGGCCCGGACGGGATCCACGTGGATCCACTGGTGGTCGTCGGTGGCGTCGGCGAAGCGGTCCACCCGCTCCTGGTCGACGAGGTGCCAGTCGGAGTACCCGAGGTGGGTGCCCTTGAGCCCGTGGAACTCCTCGATGCCGTGCACGGTGGTGGTCATCGCCGCGCAGGCTACTCGCGGCGCGCCGTGGCCGGCGGCGGTCCTAGTGGAACCAGATCCGCTGGTAGTGACGGCTCTGGGGGTGCAGGAGCAGCGCCACGAGGACGACGGCGAAGAGCAGGCTGAGGACGAAGGAGAAGCTTGCGCCGTGAACGAAGAGGTAGAAGATGCTGAGCACGTTCAGCACGCCGGCCACCGTCGCCAGCCAGTAGCCCCAGCGCCGCTCGTTGGCGATGCCGTACCCGCCGGCACCGAGCGCGATCGGCACCAGGCCGATGGCGAGGCCGAGGACGAGGGAGAGGAGCCCGAAGGCGGCGGTGATGTAGCAGAGCATGACCGCGCCCTGGAGGGTCTGCGGCTGGGACGGGTCGAGGAATCGCCGTTGCTCGGCCATCGTTCCATTCTGGCAGCTTCGACCTGCCTGGGGGCATCCACCGTTAACATCGCCGTCGTGGCCGCGGTCGAGAAGCCTGCCGCCGGCGGGGAACCCGGGGACCGGGTGCGCCTGGGCCGGCACCGCCCTCTGACCGACCTCCACCAGCGCGACCACCACCACCGCAGCCTCCAGGGCGGGGGCGCCCGGGCCGCCGTGTTCGGGGTGAGCGACGGGCTCGTGACCAACGTGTCGCTCATCCTCGGCATGGCCGGCGCCCATCCCGCCGCCGGGGTGGTGCGGCTCGCCGGGGTGGCCGGGCTCGTGGCCGGCGCATTCTCCATGGCGGCCGGGGAGTTCGTGTCCATGCGCGCCCAGAAGGAGCTGCTCCAGCGGGAGCTGGCCCTCGAGAGCCACGAGCTGCGCCACCGGCCCGAAGGAGAGCGCCGGGAGCTCGTGCGGATCTACGAGAACCGGGGCATCGAGCCGGGACTGGCCCGGCAGCTCGCCGACGAGATGATGCGCACCCCCGAGCTCGCCCTCGAGACCCACGCCCGCGAGGAGCTCGGCATCAACCCCTCGGCCCTGGGCCAGCCCCTCCAGGCGGCGGTGTCGTCCTTCACCACCTTTGCCGTCGGGGCCCTCCTGCCCCTGCTGCCTTGGCTCGTCACCATCGGAGGGGCGGCCGCCATCGGCTCGGTGGTCGTCGGCGCCGGCGCCGCCCTCGCCGTGGGGGCTGCCCTCGCCGTCTTCACCCAGCGCTCCTGGTGGCGATCGGCGCTGCGCCAGCTCGCCATCTCCGCCGTGGCGGCGGCGGTCACCTACGGCATCGGTCATGCCGTGGGCCTGAGCACCGTCGGCTGATCGCCCCGGCGGCGCCGACCCTTCGCCGGCCTCAGCGCGTGGAGGCCACGTCGCCGGTATAGGCGCGGTCGAGGTGGTCCACCTCGAAGCCGAGCGACCGGTACAGCGAGACAGCGGCGGCGTTGTCCCCGTCGACGTAGAGCATCCCCGTCCCGATCCCGGCGGCGGCCAGGTGGTCGAGGCCGGCGAGCACGAGGGCCCGGCCCAGGCCGAGCCCCTGGAAGTCCGGGTCGACGCCGATGACGTAGATCTCGCCCAGCCGGTGCTCTCCTTCGTGCACCTTCGTCCAGCAGAAGGCGGCCAGGCGTCCGTCGCGCTCGTGGAGGAGGAAGCCGTCGGGGTCGAACCAGGGCTCGGCCTCGCGCTCGAGGAGGGTGTCGAGGTCCCAGTCGCCCTGTTCGGGGTGCGAAGCGAAGGCGCGGTTGTTCACCTCCAGCCACGTCGCCTCGTCCTCGCCGGGGACGAAGGCCCGGACCGTGACGCCCAGGTCCTCGTGGGCGAAGGGGAGCGGCCGGCGCATCTGGAGCAGCTCCCGGCCGCGGTGCAGCCCGCAGGAGGCGGCCGTGTCGTCCCACCAGTCGTCGGGCTTGGCCACCCAGAGGTGCACGTGGCCGCCACCCTGGCGGCCCACCTCGGCGACGGCGGCGGAGAGGAGGTCGGGGGTGACGCAGTGGTCGGGGCCGCGCGCCTCGGGCACCACCACCACCTCGACCCCCCAGGTCCGGTGCCCCCGGCTCAGCTGGGCGTAGCCGAGGAGCGGCCCGGCCCGTCCCTCGCGGGCCACGAAGCCGGCGAAGCCGGTGCGGCCGCCGTGGACGAGGTCCAACCACTTGTGCTCGCCCAGGGGCCGATGGCCGTCGGCGAGCGCCACGGTGGCGAGCAGCTCGGCCACCTCGGCCACGTCCGACTCGCCCATGCGCCGCTTGACCTGGACGTGGTGCACCGGCGAGGAGGCTACCGCCCGTCGCTAGGGTGCCCCACGTGGACGGCGCCTCCCGGACCCTCAAGTCCCGTACGACGTCGATCCGCACGCGCCTGGCCCGCCTCTACCCGGGGACGGCCGAGACGCTCTGTCCCCTCGCACACGAGGGGACCTTCCAGCTGCTCGTGGCCACCATCCTCTCGGCGCAGACGACCGACGTGCGGGTGAACATGGTCACCCCGGCGCTGTTTCGCGCCTACCCCACGCCCGAGGCGCTGGCGCACGCCGTGCCCGAGGAGCTCGAAGACCTCATCCGCACGACCGGCTTCTTCCGGTCCAAAGCCCGGAGCCTCATGGGCATGGCCGGTGCCGTCGTCGAGCGATTCGGGGGCCGGGTGCCGTCGGAGATGGCGGAGCTCGTCGGCCTGCCCGGCGTGGGCCGCAAGACGGCGAACGTGGTGCGCAGCTGCGGGATGGGGCTCCCTGGGCTCCCGGTGGACACCCATGTGGGCCGTCTGGCCCGCCGGTTGGGACTCACGTCCCGCACCGATCCCGAGGACGTCGAGCAGGACCTCTGCGCCCTGGTGCCGGCGGCCCAATGGGGGACCTTCAGCCTGCAGCTCATCCTCCATGGCCGGGCCGTGTGCCAGGCGCGGGCGCCGCGCTGCGCCGAGTGCGTCCTCGCCGACCTCTGTCCGTCGGCCCAGCTCCCGGCGGGCATCCCGGCGGCGACCGCGGCGCGTGCCCAAAGGGGGAGATGACGAGGTTTTTTCCCCGGCGGCTGGAAGTGGAGGACCCGGACGTGCTGTTGTAGGGGCATCGGAACCGGTTCCCGCCACCTGGTTCCGTCAGAGCGGGGCTCGGGATCCGCCGCCCGACCCGCTCGCGCGACGGCGCCTTCGGGCGCCGTCGCCGCGTCCGGCCCCTGACGCCGGCTCTCGAGGGGGGCCGTCCCGACGCCGACGCTCGAGGGGGCCTTCCGTAGGCCGGGCCCGATGGCGCCCGGACGCCTCACGGCCCGGCTCAGCGGCGACCCTTCGGGGTGGTGAGGCGCTCGAGACGGCGCCCGGCGCCCCGTAGGGCCCGCTCCACTGCGAAGAGCTCCGAGGACAGCTCGTCGTCGGCGCGCGTGGAGGCCTGCTCGGCGAGGGAGGCCACCCGGCGGGTCAGCTCCCGCAGGGCGGTCCCGAGGGACGACAGCTCGGCCATCTCTTCGGACATGGGCTGATCTTCCCCCCAACTAGCATTTCCTGCTCATGCCGCTCGCCCGCCTCGACCTTCGTGGGGTGCCCTCCGGCGAGCTGGCGGCGCGCCTTCCGGCCCCTCCGGCCGGCCGCTCGTTCCCCACCGAGGAGGTGGCGGCCATCCTGGACCAGGTCCGGGCCGGGGGTGACGCCGCCCTGGCCGAGCTCACCGAGCGCTTCGACGGGGTCGTCCCCTCGTGCCTCCGGGTGCCCCCCTCGGAGCTGGCCGCCGCCCTCGACGGCATCGACGGCGAGCTCCGCCGGGCGCTCGAGCTGGCCTACGCGCGCATCACCGCCTACCACGCCGCCGAGCCGGGGCCCGCCGGCGACGTGGTCTCCGACGGCGTCACCGTCCGCCACCTGGTCCGACCCGTGGCGCGGGCCGGGATGTACGCGCCGGGCGGCCGGGCCAGCTATCCCTCGACCGTCCTCATGTGCGCGGCGCCGGCCCGGGTGGCCGGCGTCGAGGAGCTCGTGCTCTGCGTGCCGCCCGGGTCCGGCGGGCGGCTCCCGGCCGTCACCATGGCCGCCGCCGCCCTGGCCGGGATCGAGGAGGTCTACTGCGTGGGCGGCGCCCAGGCCATCGCCGCCATGGCCTTCGGCACCAGGACGGTCCGGCCCGTGGACGTGGTCGTCGGTCCCGGCAACCGGTACGTGGCCGAGGCCAAGCGGCAGGTGTCGGGCGTCGTGGGGGTCCCGAACGCCTTCACCGGCCCCTCCGAGGTGGTGGTGGTGGCCGACGACACGACCCCGCCCGCCTGGGCGGCCGTGGACCTCGCCGTCCAAGCCGAGCACGGGCCCGACGGGCTGGCCTGGCTGCTCACCTGGTCCGAGGAGGTGCTGGAGGCCGTCGACCGTGCCCTCGCCGAGGTGGTGGAGGGTTCCCCCCGCCGGGCCGACCTGGAGGCGACGTTGGCCGGGGGCGGGCTGGCCGTGCTCGTGGACGGCCCCGCCGAGGCGCTGGCCGTGGCCAACGAGGTGGCACCGGAGCACCTCGAGCTCCTCGTGCCCGGGGCCGAGGCCCTCCTCCCCCTCGTGCGCCGGGCCGGGGCGGTCTTCCTCGGCCCCCTGGCGCCGGCGAGCATCGGCGACTACGTGGCGGGCCCCAACCACGTCCTTCCCACCGCCCGGACGGCCCGCTTCGCCTCGGCGCTGCGGGTCGACGACTTCCGCACCCACGTCCACGCCGTGTCGCTCGAGCCCGAGGCGCTCAGCCGCCTCGCCCCGGCGGTGGTGGCCCTGGCCGAGGCCGAGGGGCTCCCCGCCCACGCCGAGTCGGTGCGACGGCGGGTCACGCAATGACCGTGCGCGGCCGCCCTGGCGTGCCCCTGCGCGACGACCTCGCCCTCAGGGCGGGCTACCACTCGCCCCAGGTGGACGTCGAGGTGCGGCTCAACACCAACGAGTCGCCCCTCCCGCCCCCCGACGCCTGGCGCCGGGAGCTCGAGGCCGAGATCGCCACGCTCGACTTCCACCGCTATCCCGATCGCCAGGCCACGGCGCTGCGCGCCGCGCTGGCCGAGTCCCACGGTGTCGGCGTCGAGGAGGTCTTCTGCGCCAACGGGTCCAACGAGGTCCTCCAGTGCCTGCTCCTCGCCTACGGCGGGCCGGGCCGGCGGGCCGCGCTCTTCGAGCCCACCTACGCCCTGCACCGTCACATCGCCGAGCTCACCTCCACCGAAGTCGCCGAGGGCTGGCGCACAGCCGATTTCGAGCTCGACCTGGCCGAGGTGGGCCGCCTCCTCGAGGACAGCGGGCCGGTCGTCACCTTCCTCTGCTCGCCCAACAACCCCACCGGACGGGCCGAGGCGCCCGAGGTGGTGGGCGCCGTGCTCGAGCGGGCCCCGGGACTTCTCGTCGTCGACGAGGCCTACGGGCAGTTCGCACCGGCGAGCGCCCTCGAGCTGCGCTCGTCCGGCGTCACCGGCGCCGAGCGGTTGGTGGTGGTGCGGACGTTCTCGAAGACCTGGTCGATGGCGGCCTGTCGCCTCGGGTACCTCGTCGCCGACCCCGAGGTCGTGGAAGCCTGCACGCTGGCGGCGCTCCCGTACCACCTCGACGCCGTGACCCAGGCGGCCGGGCGCCTGGCCCTGCGCTACGAGGCCGAGATGCGGGCGCGGGTGGCGCTGCTCACCGAGGAGCGCGGGCGCCTGGCCGCCGCCCTGGCCGGGCTGGCCGTGCAGAGCTGGCCCTCGGACGCCAACTTCATCCTCTTCCGGCCCCTCGCCCACGACGCCCGGCGGGTGTGGGAGGCGCTGCTCTCCCGGTCCGTCCTCGTGCGGGACTGCTCGACGTGGCCGGGGCTCGAGGGCTGCCTGCGGGTGACGGTGGGCACGCCCGAGGAGAACGGCCGGTTCCTCGCCGCCCTGGCGGAGGCCCTCGACGGGAAGGACGGCACATGACGACCGACGCCGCCGGCACCGCCGGCCCCCGCACCCGGCGGGCCAGCCGGGAGCGGGCCACGAAGGAGACGACGGTCAGGGTGGCCCTCGACGTGGACGGCGGAGGGCCGGCCCCCGAGGTCTCGACCGGGCTGCCCTTCTTCGACCACATGCTCGCCCAGCTCGGCCGCCACGCCGGGTTCGCCCTGCGCGTGGAGGCCAGCGGTGACCTCGAGGTGGACGCCCATCACACCGTGGAGGACGTCGGCATCGTCCTGGGCGAGTGCCTGGCCGAGGCCCTCGGGGACAAGACCGGCGTCCGCCGGTTCGCATCGATCGCCGTCCCCCTCGACGAAGCCCTCGTCGAAGTGGCCCTCGACCTATCGGGACGCCCCTTCCTCGCCTACGACCTGCCCTTCCCCGAACAGGTGGCGCCGCTCGGCACGCCGCCCTTCGAGCCCCAGCTGGCCGAGGAGTTCTGGCGGGCCTTCGTCACCGCCGGGGCCCTCACCCTCCACGTCCGGCTCCAGGCCGGCCGCAACACGCACCACGTCCTCGAGGCCTCGTTCAAGGCGGTGGCCCGCGCCCTGCGCGACGCCGTGCGGCTGGACGGGGGCGGGGTGCCCTCGACGAAGGGCCGGCTGTGATCGGCGTCCTCGACTACGGCATCGGCAACCTCCGGTCCGCCGAGAAGGCGCTCCAGCACCTCGGCGCCGACGCCCGGCTGGTCGCCGACCCCGACGAGGCGGCCACGGCCGAGGCGCTCGTGCTCCCCGGGGTGGGGGCCTTCGGCCCGTGCGCCCGCGCCCTGCGCGACAGCGGCCTCGAGCCGGTGGCCCGCCGGGCGATCGAGGAGGAGCGGCCCTTCCTCGGGATCTGCGTCGGGTTCCAGCTCCTCTACGAAGGCTCCGACGAGTCGCCCGGCACCGAAGGCCTCGGGGCCTTCGAGGGCGTGGTGCGGGCGCTGCCCCCGGGCGTGAAACGCCCCCAGATGCAGTGGAACCTGCTCGAGGCCGTGCCGGGACGCACGAGCGCCATGCTCGACGGGCTGGGGCCTTCGCCGTGGGCCTACTTCGTGCACTCCTTCGCCCCCGACGGCGGGCCCGACGTGGTGGCGACCTGCGACTACGGCGGCACCGTGGTGGCCGCCGCCGAGCGAAGACGGCTGTGGGGCGCCCAGTTCCACCCCGAGAAGTCCGGGGCGGTGGGGCTGGCCATCCTCGCCAACTTCGTGGCCCTCGCCGCCGAGGCCGTGCCCGGTACCGCCGGCGCCCGCCGGGCCTGAGGCGTGGAGCTCTATCCGGCCGTCGACGTGCGCGGGGGCAAGGCCGTGCGGCTCGCCCAAGGGGACTTCGGACGACAGCGCGAGTACGGCGACCCCCTGGCCCTGGCCCAGCGCTACGCGGCGGCGGGGGCCCGCTGGGTGCACGTGGTCGACCTCGACGCGGCGCGCACCGGACGGCCGGCGGGCCGGGCCGACGTCCTCGCCATCGCCGGCCGGACGCCCGCCGCCGTCCAGGCCGGCGGCGGGGTGCGCACCAGCGCCGACGCCGAGGAGCTCCTCGGCGGGGGCGTGGCCCGGGTGGTGATCGGCACGGCGGCGGCCTCGGACCCCGGCCTCGTGGCGGCCCTGGCCG
>JAGWNV010000025.1 GCA_028872975.1 Acidobacteriota bacterium | reverse complement strand
GGAGGGTACTGCCGGGGTGTATCAGTCCAAGGGATGCCGGTCGGTGCGCCCGGCACCGGCCAGGACCAGCACTTCTGCGTCGACCCGCCGGCGCGCCTCCTCGAGCGCCGGGCCGGCGATCTCGTGCTCGACGGCGGGGTCGGCGCCGAGGAGGACGACCACGGCCCTCGTCACCGGCGTCCCCGTGGCCGCCTCGGCGGCCGAGGCGTAGGCGGCGACCTGGGCGGCGTAGCGGCTGCCCACCTCGGCGGTGCCGGTGGCGCCGGCCACGCCATCGGTCTTGTAGTCGACGACGACGAGGCCGTCGTCGCCTTCGACGAGGAGGTCGACGAATCCCTCGAAGACCCCGGCGTCGTCCCCGGCACCGAGGGCGGTGGCGAGGAACATCTCCTTGTGGTGCGGCCGGCCCGCCGCCCACGCCACCACGGGGCTGGCGAGCGCCCGGGTCACCATGGCCCGGACCTCCCCGGCCCGGGCGGGCACCCCGTGGGAGCCGGCCCGGAACACGGCGAGCTCGGCCACGTCGCGGCCGTGGTCGTCGAGCCCGGTGCCGAGGTCGACGGCGGCGAGCACGGCATGGACGGCGCGCCCCACCCGCAGGGCCGTGTCCGCCCCGGCCGGGTCGGAGCGACGCGGCGCGCCGGGG
Organism: Acidobacteriota bacterium; assembly: GCA_028872975.1. Classification (GTDB taxonomy): domain Bacteria; phylum Actinomycetota; class Acidimicrobiia; order Acidimicrobiales; family UBA8190; genus UBA8190. The sequence goes on along the minus strand of JAGWNV010000025.1, from coordinate 15,860 downwards.
GCATCGGAGCGACGGCGGTGCGCCGGCGGCGGCGCGTCGTGCCCGAGGGCGCTGGCCGTCACCACCGGCAGGGCTCGCCACCGGGCCAGGGTCTCGGCCCGCCTGGCGCTCCATTCGGCGAGGTCGTCGGCCCATCGCCGGAGGGCGTCGGGCCCGGCGTCGAGCTCGGCGACCAGTCGGCGCGCCGGTAGGACGGCCCGGGCACCCCGGGCAGTCCCCGCCGCGGTGCCGTCGGCGAGTCGGCGCCACAGGAGGGGATGGGCGCGGCAGAGCTCCTCGAGCGCCGCCGCCTGGCTCGTGTCCGGTGAGGTGGTGCGCAGCTTGTGGTGGAGGCACACGACGAGATGGTCGCGGGCGCGGGTCATGGCGACGTAGAGGAGCCGTACCCGCTCCAGGCGGTCGAGCGCCTTCTCGCTCCCCGCCATCTCTTCGTACCCGGCGCTGCGCAGCAGGGCGCCGGGGCCCACCTCGACCCCGCCGTCGCGTCGCCACAGCACGGCGTCGGCCCGGAACCCGGCGCTCTCGTCGCGCTCGAGACCGGTCACCACCGTCACGGGGAACTCGAGCCCCTTGGCGCCATGGACCGTCATGACCCGCACGGCGTCATCGTCGGGCTCGGGGGGGCCGATGTTGGCGGCCCGGCCGTCGCCCTCGCGCTGGAGCTCGGCCCACCGGAGGAAGTCGTGGAGGGATCCGCCCACGGTGTCGTCGAACATCCGGGACTGGTCGGCAAGCCATCGCAGGCGTTGGAAGACCTGCCGGGGGCGCCGGCGGGCGAAGGCGAGGGCGTAGCCGTGCAGGAGCGCCGTGGCCGCCGCCACCATCTCCGACGGCTCGGCCCACCAACGCCGGCGGTGGAGGTCGGCCAGGAGTGCCATGGCCGTGGCCACCGGATGCCCGTCCATATCGTCGGGCGGCTCGGCGCGCGGATCCCAGGAGCCCCCGGCCGCGTGCCACTCGACGAGGTCGTCGTCGCCACAGGCCAGCCCGGGGGCGCGCAGGGCGGCGAGGACCGACACGGCGTCGGAGGGCTCGTCGGCAGCGCCGAGGGCGCTCAGGACGTCGCCCACCTCGTCGGCGCCCCACAGCAGGGCGGCGCCCTCGAGACGGTAGGGGACCTCGGCGTCCTCGAAGGCCTCCTCGAGGGCCCCGAGGGCGGTGCGGGCCGGGATGAGGACGGCCACGTCACGCCAGCGGGGGCGCCGGGGCGGCGCCTCGGGATCCTCCGGGTCGGAGACCGGCCAGTCCTCGGTCACGACGCGCCGGACGGCGGCGGCGGCGTCGCGCCCCGCGCTCCGGCGGACCTCGCCCAGCGACCCGTCGACCGGCCCGCCCAGCACGACGACGGGCGGGAGGGCCAGCCACGGCGGCTCGGGCTCCTCGGGGCTGATGCCGGCCAGGGTGAGCTGGACGGTGCCCGACGGCAGCGTGCTCGGAAGCGCCCGGCGCTGGGCGGCGAGGGGGCGGTAGGGGGGCTGGCCGTCGCCGGCCGCGAACAGGGCGGGGAAGACGGTGTTCACGAACTCGACGATGCCGGGGACCGAGCGGAAATTGGCGGAGAGCACCGCCTCGTCGCCCACCTCGGCGCACACCCTCTCGAAGAGCTCGATGTCGGCCCGGCGGAAGCGGTAGATGGACTGCGTGGGGTCGCCCACCACGAAGAGGGCACCCGGGCGGGCCCCGCCGAGGATGCGCCCCAGTCCCCCCTCGAGGCCGTCCTCACCCTCGACGGCCGAGGCCAACCAGGCGGCCAGCTCCACCTGCAGGGGGTCGGTGTCCTGGAACTCGTCGACGAGGAGGAACCGGTAGCGCCGGCGCAGCGCGCCGCGCGCCGTCGGGTCGTCTCGCAACAGGCGGCGGGTGTGGACGAGGAGGTCGTGGAAGGTGAGCCGGCCGTCGGCGGCCCGGTCGGCGGCCGCCGCCACGGTGAAGCGGGCCAGGCGGGCCAGGAGCTCGGCGAGCACCGGCGCCCGCACCCGGGCCAGGAGCTCCTGGCGGGCCGTCTCCGCCTCGGCGCAGGCGGCCCGGACCTCGGCGGCCCTGCCGCCCCAGTGCTCGGCCTTGCCGTAGCCGCTGCCGAAGGCCGGCAGGCGCACGAGGAGGGGCAGGGCGGCCTGCTCGTCCCGGGAGGCCGCCGCCAGGACGCCCTGGGCCCGGCGCAGGCGGGTCCGGAGATGGTCGAGGAGGAGGTCCTCCTCCTCGGTGCAGAGGTCCTCGAAGGAAAGCGCCCGGTCGATGGCGTCGAGCACCGGGCCGACGTCGAGGCCGGGCCAGTCCTCGGGTCCGGGTCGGGCCGCCTCGATGCGCGCCGAGCCGCCGTCCTCCAGGCGGTCCCAGTGGCGGTGCAGGGACCAGGCGAGGTCCCAGATGGCGGCCGGGCCCAGCCCGAGGACGAACCCCCGCAGGAGCATCGGCTCGGCCGAGGGGTCGTCGAAGAGGTCGTCGGTGAACCGGGCCAGGCGCTCCTCGAGATCGGCCCGCTCGGCGAGCTCGTCGAGCACGTCGAACCCGGGCGGGAGCCCCGCCGCCGTGGCGTGCTCGACGAGGACGCGCTGGGCGAAGGCGTGGATCGTGCAGACGGCGGCCTCGTCCACCTCGGCCCGGGCCCGACCGCGGCCCCCCTGGACGCCGGCAGCGTCGGCGGTGCCCGAGAGCGCCTCGGCCAGGCGCACCCGCAGCTCGGCGGCGGCGGCCTCGGTGAAGGTGATGACGGCGAGACCGCCAAGCGGCGTCCCCGCCCGGACGAGGGAGGCCACCCGGCCCACCAAGGTGGCGGTCTTCCCGGTGCCGGCTCCGGCCACGACGACGAGGGAGCGGCCCACGTCCTCGACCGCCTGCCGGCGCGCCTCGGCGTCGGGCAGTGCCGGGCCCGCCCCGGCCGCCACCGGGCTCACGGAGCGGCCTTCCGCCGGGGCGCCACGGCGGGCATGGCGCGCACGAGCGTGCCCGGCAACGCCTCGGGGGCGTCGGCGTCGACGAGCTCGACGACCGGCGCCAGCTCGGGGTCGGTCCGCTTGGCGGCCCACTGGCGGTCGCGTGTGGCCGGGCAGACCCGATCGAAGTCGCACCAGGCGCAGCCGTCGAAGCCCTGCTCGCGCGGCGGCCCGGGGATGGCCGGGAAGCACCCGGCGTCGACGCCGGCGGCGATGCGGCCGACGACCTCGCCGAAATGGCGCTCCACCGGCCCGGTGAGCTCGAGCTCGTAGAGGGCGGCGGCCCGCTCGGCGGACACCATCCAGTAGCGGGCCCGCACCGGGCCGTCGTGGGTGAAGGCCTGGCGGGCCGCCATGGCGTAGAGGGGAAGTTGCAGCCGTCGTCCCCCGGCCAGGGGGTCCTCGCCGAGCCGGGCGATGCCCGTCTGGCGGCCGGTCTTGTAGTCGGAAACGAGGAGCTCCCCATCCGGCGAGCGGTCGACACGATCGGCGCGCCCGCGGAACTGGACGCTGCGGCCGTCGGCGAGCGTCACGCGGACCGCCGGGACGTCGTCGTCGGCAGCGCCGAAGGAGAGCTCGGTGGCGAGGGGCTCGAGATCCCCCTCCTCGGCGAAGAACATGTGGAGGTCCCGGGCGATGGCGGCTCGGTCGAGGCGCCAGAGCAGGGCCTTGCCCACCAGGCCGCCGGCGGCGGCCCGGTCGAGATGGTCCTCGGCGATGGCGAGGAGCCGGTCGAGCGACCGGGAGGCCCCGGCGATCCGCTCGGCCACGTAGTGCTCGAGGACGGCGTGGACGAGCGAGCCCCGGTCGCGCGCCTCGATCCGCCAGAGGTCCTCGGGGAGGATCCGGGCGTGGACGCCGAGGACGCGGTCGAAGAGGAACCTGCGGGGGCACTCGGCGTAGGTCTCGAGGCGGGTGGCCGACAAGGGCCGTGCCGGGTCGAAGGGGGTCACACGGCCGGCGCCCACCAGGCCGTCGAAGCGGGTGAACGACGAACCGGCCCGCGCCTGCGCGGCGTCGAGGCCCCGGGCCAGGCGGTCGTCGAGACGCACGGGTGGGGCGTGGTCCACGGCGAGCCCGGCCGCCTCCCAGGCCCCCAGCTCCCGCAGCACCCGCTCTGTCGTCGACAAGGCGGGGCCGCCGGCCGTGAGCGACGCCGTGAGCGACGGCACGCGCTCGGTCGGGAGGGAGGAGGGGAGGAGCTCGGCGAGCAGGCGCGACGGGACGTGCGCCCGGCCGGTGCGGGGGTCGGCGCCCGGGTGCAGGACGATCCGTCGCTCGGTGCCGGTGGCGAGCGCGGCGCGGGCCCGGCGCTCGAGGTGGTCCTGGCGGGCGGCCCGGGTGGGCAGCCCTCCCGAGGCGTCGAGTGCACGCAGCTCCTCCGAAAGCAGGGCGTCCTTGGCGGCCCGCCCCGGGACGAAGGCGTCGGCCATGCCCACGAGGACCGTGGTGTGGAAGGAGATCCCGGCAGCGCGCTCGTAGGAGGCCACGAAGACGCCGTCGCCGACGCCGCCGCCCTCGAGCTCGCCGGTGTCGAGGTGGCGGCGCTCGAGCTCGGCCCTGACGGCGCGGCGGAACTCCGGCGGCTCGACGTGGCCCGAGACGGCGTCGAGATCGGCCAGCGACGCCAGCGCCTCGCGGACCTGGGCATGGGCCAGTCGCTGCTCGGCCGGCCACGGCGGCCCGTCGGTGGCGTCGGGGTCGAGGTGGTCCTCGAGGAGCCCGAGGGCCCAGTCGACGGCCGCCGGCCATCGCCGGGGGACGTGCCCGGCGCGCTGGGCCAGGCCCTCCACGAAGCCGGCCAGGGCCCGCGCCTCGTCGGCCTCGGCCGGCACGTCTCCGGCCAGGCGTTCGAGGCGCTGACGCCACTGCCCGACGCCTCGCACCACCCCGGCAGCGGCCGACAGCGCGTTCCAGCGGCTCACCGGGACCGGCCGACCCCCAGGACCGGTGCGGACGGGCGCGCCCGACAGCCAGGCGAGGAGCCGGGGCCGCGGCCAGTCCCCTCCGGCCAGCTCGAGGAGCCCGATCAGGGCCCGGCCCGCCGCCGAAGCGTCGAGGCGGCGGAGCTCCGGGCCGTTCGAGGCGACGCCGGCCAGGGCCAGCTGCTGGCGGACGAGCCGAGGGTAGCCGGGGCCCGGGGGATGGAGGATCGCCTGGCGCCACAGGGGCACGCCGTCCTCGGCGCCGGCCACCACGGCCCGCACGGCGGCCCGCACCTCCTCCTCGGGGTCGGCGCAGTCCCAGTGCTCGGTGGCCGTGGCGGCCGGGGTGGGGGCCAGCAGCCGGAAGGGCCGCTCGCCGGTCAGGGCCTGGAGGACGGCGGCGTCGCCGGGGGCGAGCTCGAGGGGCTCGACGACCACGAGGGCGCCGGTCCCGGCCGGCCCGCCCCGTCCTCTCGCCGCCGCCAGGGCCTCGGCGCGCAGGTCGAGACGGTCGGCGAAGCCCCGGTGGTGGAACCGGCGCCGGACCTCGAGGAGCAGGGCCACCACGGCGGCGCCGGCGACCTGGCGCCGGGCCAGCGGCTCGAGGGCGGCCTGAGAGAGGCCGCGGAGCTCGGTGAAGGCGCGCTGGACGGCGGCGAGGGTCCGGGGATGGGTGCCCAGGCCCGACCAGGGCCGGCCCTCCTCCGACAGGCACTGGCGGGCCACCTCGGCTTCGAGGGCAGGCGGCGCCATCCGCCTCCCGGCGGCGGCCAGTCCCGGCGTCCCGAGCGCATGTGCCAGGAGGTCGACCGTCGTGCAGTCGACGTTCGCCACCCCGCCCCAGCCGGCGCGCCGGGCGGCGCCGGGGAGCTCCCGGCGGGTCGCCACCGCCGCCGTCGTCGTGGGGACGACCACGGTGACCGGGGCCAGGGGACTGCCGTCCTTGGCGGCGCCGACCGCCTCCCAGAGCGCGGCGAGGGCGGGATCCGTCGCCGTACCCGCTGCTCCGGAAGGCATCCGGGGCATCGTATGACCCACCTGTATCGTGCTCGGCCGTGAACGGGGGTGACACGGCCTGGGTGCTGGTGAGTGCCGCCCTCGTGCTGTTCATGACGCCAGGCCTGGCCCTCTTCTACGGCGGCATGGTGCGGGCCAAGAACGTCCTCGCCGTGATCATGCAGAACTTCCTCTGCATGGCCCTCGTCACCGTCCTGTGGGCGGTGGTTGCCTGCAGCCTCGCCTTCGGGTCCGACGCCGGCGGGGGCCTCATCGGGGGCTTCGGCCTCGCCGGGCTCGGCGGCATGGCGCACGGGCTGCCGGGGTTCCAGGGGCTGACGGTGCCGCCGCTCGCCGTCGTCGCCTTCCAACTGATGTTCGCCATCATCACCGCCGCCCTCATAAGCGGCGGGACCGTCGACCGGATGCGGTTCCCCGCCTTCGCCCTCTTCATCGCCCTGTGGGTGCTCCTCGTCTACGCGCCCGTGGCCCACTGGGTGTTCAGCCCCGAGGGCTGGATGGCCAAGCACGGGGTGCTCGACTTCGCCGGGGGGACGGTGGTCGAGATCGACTCGGGGTTCTCGACGCTGGCCGTCGTCCTCGTGATCGGAAGGCGCAGGGGATGGCCAGGGGAGCAGATGGCCCCCCACTCCGTCCCGCTGAGCCTCCTCGGTGCCGGCATCCTGTGGTTCGGGTGGTTCGGCTTCAACGCCGGCTCGGCGCTCGGGGCCAACGCCGTGGCCGCCCACGCCTTCGTGAACACCCAACTCGCCGCGTCGGCGGGGCTCATCGGGTGGATCCTCTTCGAGCGGTTCACCGAGGGCTTCCCCACCACCTTGGGGGCGGCCTCGGGGGCGGTGGCCGGCATGGTGGCCATCACGCCCTGTGCCGGCTATCTGTCCGCCATGCCGTCGCTGCTCGTCGGCGCGGTGGCCGGCGTGGTCTGCGCGCTGGCGGTGCGGCTCAAGTTCCGGTGGCGCTACGACGACTCCCTCGACGTCCTCGGCGTCCACGGCGTGGGGGGTCTCATCGGGATGGTGCTGCTCGGGCTCTTCGCCAGCCGGGCCGTCAACCCGCACGGGGCGAACGGGGCCTTCATGGGCGGCGGCGGGCACCTGCTCGGGTGGGAGTGCCTGGCCGCCGTGGTGGCCGCCTCCTACTGCTTCGCCGCCACCTGGGTGGTGGCCAAGGTGGTCGACGCCGTGGTGGGCCTGCGGGTGGGCCCCGAAGAGGAGTTCACCGGGCTCGACCTCACCCAGCACGCCGAGAGCGCCTATTCGATGGGCGGCACCGGTCGCATCGGCGGCTGAGCACCCGGCGCGCCGGGTGCCGGGGTCACACCGAGAGCGCCGCGGTGTCCTCGTGGACGGCGACGTCGAGCTTCGGCGCCCACCGGTCGTAGCCCCGGACCGCCTGGGCCACGTGGGCGGCCAGCCGCTGGGCCTGGGTGGGGGAGACGGCGCCGCGGTAGGTCAGGTCCACGAGGAGGCGGCCCGGGCGGCGGTAGACGGCGACGACGGCGTCGTCGGAGCTCGACCCCTGGCGGCGCAGCTCGTGGAGCATGGCCCGCTCGGCTTCGTCGGTGTGGCGACCGAGCGGCCGGGCCAGGACGTGGTCGACGGCGGAGGCCGTGCCTTCCGCTCCCGGCATGGCCGTCGCCCAGGGGGCGAGGGGATGGGAGGTGTCGGCGCCGACGAGGACGAGGGGGAGGCGCCGGCGCGCCGCACACGTCGCCCCGTCCGCCGGGTTCCCGTCCGCTGGCGCCCCGGCCGCCGACACGGCGACGTCCACGGCTGCCGTGTCGAGCGGGCAGCGGCCGTCGGTGAGCCCCACACAGGCGCCACCTGCCCCGTCCGCCATGCACCGGTGGACCCGGTGCCCGGCGTCCTCGAGCCGGCGGGCGAGCTGTGTCGCCGCAGCACCGGCGGTGTCGGGTACGAGCACCTCGGCCATGGTCCCCTCCGCTGTGACCGGGCCCGTGCGGGCCCGTTCGGCTAGGAGCACGCTGTGCCGCCGACGAGGACGCGGCCAGGGTCCAAGGTCCCGACGTGGTCAGAGTCGATAGGCGCGGGTGACGTGCAGGCGCCACCAGATCCCCGCCGTCTCCACCGTCGTGGCCATGACGGCACGCAGCGAGATGGTGCTCGAGAACCGCCGGCGGATCTCCACCGGCGCCTCGACCACGGCGCGGTAGCCGAGGCGGTGGGCGAGGACGAGGAGCTCGAGGTCGAAGGCGAACCCTTCGACGACGGTACGGGGAAGGACCTCGGCGAGCACCTCCCGGCGGACCAGCTTGATGCCGGCCTGGGTGTCGGTGACGTGCAGGCCGAAGCCCCACCGGACCGCCTGCTGGTAGGCCCACGAGTACAGGCGGCGCATGAGCGGATAGACGACCTGGGAGGCGGGATGGCGCTTGCTGCCGAGGATGATGTCGGGCCGCTCGGCGCGCATGATGTCGACGAAGGCGCCGAGCAGTTGCGGGGGGATGTCGCCGTCGGCGTCGATGAACCCGATGTAGCGGCCCCGGCCCATCTTGAACCCGGAGCGGAGGGCTTCGCCCTTGCCCCTGCGGCCGGGGAGGACGACCTGGACGAGGGACTCGGGGAAGAGGCCTTCGATGCTCCGCTCGCTGCCGTCTGTCGATCCGTCGGAGACGGCGATGATCTCGAAGCTGGCCCCGGTCGCCCCGAGGGTGGCGGCCACCTCCTCCACGGTGGTGCGGAGGGCCGGGCCGGGGTTGAAGTAGGGGAGGACGAGGGTGAGATCGAGGTCCGCCTCCGGCGCGGGCGGTTGACCGGGCTCCCCCGAGGGCAGGACCGTCCGTGCCCCCTCGCCGGTCGGCTGGCCGGATGTCCTCACTGAATCCTCACGGTTTCACAGAGCAGTCCCTGGGCGTTCCCAGGATTCTCCCAGCGATCTGGGGAATCCTGGCGACACCGGCCGGCAAACGGCCAGCATGGCATAGGCGTCTCGAAGACACGGAGGTGGTCGCGTGAGGATCCTCGTCCTAGGGGGGGACGGGTACCTGGGCTGGCCGACGGCGTTGCATCTCTCGCGCCGCGGCCACGACGTCGGCATCGTCGACAACTGTGTCCGACGGAACTACGACCACGAGATGGGGGTCGACTCGCTGGTCCCCATCGAGACGCTCCACAAGCGGGTCCGGCTGTGGCAGGAGGTCTCGGGGCTCACCATCGAGACCTACGTCGGGGACCTCACCGACGCCGCCTTCGTCGACGAGGTCTTCGAGCGCTTCGAACCCGAGGCCGTGGTCCACTTCGCCGAGCAGCGCTCGGCGCCCTACTCGATGATCGACCGTCGCCACGCCGTCTACACCCAGGTCAACAACGTCGCCGGGACGCTGAACCTCCTCTATGCCATCGCCGAGCACGACCCGTCCATCCACCTGGTCAAGCTCGGCACGATGGGTGAGTACGGCACGCCCAACATCGACATCGAAGAGGGGTTCATCGAGATCACCCACAAGGGCCGCACCGACGTGCTGCCCTATCCCAAGCAGCCCGGCAGCTTCTACCACCTCTCCAAGGTGCACGACTCCCACAACATGGCCTTCGCCTGCCGGATCTGGGGGCTCCGGGCCACCGACCTGAACCAGGGCGTGGTCTACGGGCAGGCCACCGACGAGACGACCCTGCACCCCGGGCTCGCGACGCGCTTCGACTACGACGGCGTCTTCGGCACGGTGCTCAACCGGTTCTGCGTCCAGGCCGTGATCGGTCATCCTCTCACCGTCTACGGCAAGGGCGGCCAGACCAGGGGAATGCTCGACATCCGAGACACCCTGGCGTGTGTGGAGCTGGCCCTGCTCAACCCGGCCGAGGAGGGGGAGTTCCGGGTGTTCAACCAGTTCACGGAGTCCTTTTCGGTGCAGCAGATGGCCGAGATGGTGGCCGACGCCTACCCGGGCCGGACCGAGATCGCCCACGTCGAGGACCCCCGGGTGGAGAAGGAAGAGCACTACTACCGGGCGGCCCATACGAAGCTGCTCGACCTCGGTCTCGTCCCCCACCTCCTCGACGGCACCACCCTGCGGTCGATCCTGGCCATCGCCGACACCCACCGCGACCGGGTCGATCCCGAGGCCATCCGGGCCACGGTGGAATGGCGGCGGACGGCCAGCCGGCTCCGCACCGCCTCCCCCGGCCTCCGCGCCTGACCGGGCCGCCTCCCGAGACTCCCGGCGCCTGCCCCGGCCCTGACTGGCGCCCCTCTCGGCGCCGGCAGCGCCGGGTCGGCCCGATATCTTCGGCCGGATGGTCCCGAGCAGGCGCCGCGCCCGGTGGCGCCGGAGACTGGGCACCGGCCTCGTCCCCGCCCTGGCGGCGGCCGCAGTCCTCTCGGTCGTGGTCGCCTTCGCTGCCGGGGCCCTCTCCCAGGTGTCAAGGGTGTCGGGCCCCTACCACCGGACCATCGACCGGAGCTGGGCCGTGCTCGCCGACGCGGTGGCCAGCCGGTCCCAAGCCACCGGGGCCTCCCTCGTCTCGCTCCTCCAGTCGATCTCGACGGCGAGCCGCCCGGGGTTCTTCTCCACCCTCGACGGGGCCGCCGCCGACGCGTCCGCCGAGGAGCGGGCCCTCGACGCCGCCGTGCCCCCGGCACCGGTGGGCGGTTCCGACGCCGGCTGCGAGCAGGCCGTGGCGGGTCGGGCCGGAGCGGCCTCCTCGATCCGGGACGCCCTGGAGGGGCTGCTCGGGGGCCCGAGCGGTGGGGCCGCCTTGGGCGGGACCACCGCGCTCGAGGACGTGACCTTGGCCGTCGGCGAGCTCCAGGCCGCCGACAGGGCCTGGGCGTCGTGCCGGCAGGCCCTGCGCCGGGGGCCGGGCACCGCGTCGTTGCGGGCCTCGCGATGGCTCTCGGATCCTGGGGCGTGGTCGCCGGCGTTCCTCGGGGCGATCGTGAACGCCACCGCCGGCACCGCCACGTTGGCCTCCCGGCACTCGCTCGGCATCGTCACCATGACGACGGATCCGGCGTCGCTGCCGGGGTCCGGGACTGGCGTCGTGCCGGCCACCAACTCCCTCACCGTGCACGTGGTGGTCGCCAACAGGGGGAACGTCGACGAGCCGGCCGTACAGGTCCGGGTCGGCCTCAGCGGGGGGGCCGGGAGGAGTCAGCCCTCGGCCACCGCCATCGTGGCCGTCCGGGCGGGGAGGACCACGACCGTCGTGCTCGGCCCCCTGGCCGTGGCGCCGGGCGCCTCCTACACCCTCCAGGTGACGGCGGCGCCGCCGAGCGGCAGCGGGGCGACGGGGTCCTCCGTCGGGTTCCAGGTGGCGACGGTCCCGACCACGACGACCACGAGGCCCACGACCACGACCACCGCGCCCGGGCGCTAGGGGCGGCCGAGCGGTGGCGGAGGGTGATCCGGCGCACGTCTGGCCATAGGATCGGTGCAGGGCCGATCAGGAGGATCCGAGCGTCGTGACCGAGAGCATCACCATCATCGACAACCGGACGGGGAACCAGCTCGAGATCCCGATCAGCCATGGTGGGGTGTCCGCCGCCGAGTGGCAGAAGCTCCTGCCCGGGATCTGGTTCCACGACCCCGGCCTCACGGCCACCGCCTTCTGCGAGAGCACCATCACCGTCGTGGACGGCGAGAACGGCATCCTCCGCTATCGGGGGTACCCGATCGAGCAGCTGGCCGAGAAGTCGAACTATCTCGAGGTCGCCTATCTGCTCCTCCACGGGGAGCTGCCCTCGGCCGTCGCCTTCGACCAGTGGCGGCACGAAGTCACCATGCACACCTTCATCCACGAGAACGTGCGCAAGCGCTTCCTCGAGGGGTTCCACTACGACGCCCACCCGATGGGGATGCTCGTCTCGGCGGTGGCGGCCCTGTCGACCTTCTACCTCGACGCCAAGGACATCTTCGACCCGGAGTCCCGGAACAAGCAGATCACCAGGCTCATCGCCAAGATGCCGACCCTGGCGGCAGCCGCCCACCGGTTCTCGGTGGGGATGCCCTTCGTGTACCCCGACAACTCCCTCGACTTCTGCTCGAACTTCCTCTCGATGATGTGGAAGGTGGCCGAGCCCCGGTTCGACGCCAACCCGACGTTGGCCCGGGCCCTCGAGATCCTCTTCATCCTCCACGCCGACCACGAGCAGAACTGCTCCACGACGGCGATGCGGGTGGTGGGGTCCTCCCACGCCGATCCCTACTCGTGCTGCGCCGCAGCCTGCGCCGCCCTCTACGGGCCCCGGCACGGGGGCGCCAACGAGGAGGTCATCAAGATGCTGACCGAGATCGGGTCGATCGAGAACATCCCCTCGTTCGTGGAAGCCGTGAAGCAGGGCCACGGGCGGCTGCAAGGCTTCGGGCACCGGGTCTACAAGAACTACGACCCCCGGGCCAAGATCATCAAGAGGACCGCCGACGACGTCTTCGCCATCACCGGCAAGAACCCCCTCCTCGACATCGCCCTCAAGCTCGAGGAGATCGCCCTCAACGACGAGTACTTCACCTCCCGCCGCCTGTACCCGAACGTCGACTTCTACTCGGGGCTCATCTACCAGGCCATGGGGTTCCCGCTCGAGATGTTCCCCGTCCTCTTCGCCATCCCCCGCACGGCCGGCTGGCTCGCCCACTGGCAGGAGCTGCTCGACCAGGACTCGAAGATCGTCCGGCCCCGCCAGCTCTACGTCGGCGCCGAGCCCCGCGAGTACGTACCGCTGAGCCAGCGTTAGGAGCGGCGGCTCAGGGCCCCGGGTGGGGCACGAGCCGCATGAGGCCCTCCTGGACCATCGAGACGGCCAGGGTGCCGTCGCGACGGAAGAGGAATCCCCTGGCCAGGCCCCTGGCACCGTAGGCGTTGGGGCTGTCCATGTCGTAGAGGAGCCACTCGTCGGCCCGGAAGGGCCGGTGGAACCACATGCAGTGGTCCAGGCTGGCCCCCATGAACTCGGCGTCGTCCCATCGGACCGGGTGGGGGGCGAGCATGGTGTCGAACAGCGACATGTCCGAGGCGTAGGCGGCGATGCAGGCGTGGAGGAGGGGGTCGTCGGGCAGGCTCCCGTCGGCCCGGATCCAGACCCGCTGCACCGGCTCCAGGCTCTCGTGCTGCATCCAGGGGAGCTCCCCCACGTGGCGCTGGTCGATGGGATGGGGCCGGGCGAACCAGTCGGCGAGCTCGCTGCGGTAGGGCTCCAGGCGCTCCCGCAAGGTGGAGAGGCTCTCGGGGTCGGGCACCGAGGGGATCTTCACCTGATGCTCGAGGCGTCCCTCCTCTTCGACGTGGAAGGAGGCGGCCAGGTTGAAGATGGCTTGGCCGTGCTGGATGGCGACCACCCGGCGTGTGGTGAAGGACCGGCCGTCGCGGATGCGGTCGACCTCGTAGAGGATGGGCGCCTCGGGGTCGCCGGGGCGGAGGAAGTAGGAGTGGAGCGAGTGGACCCGGCCCCTCTCGACGGTCCGGCCGGCGGCCATGAGGGCCTGAGCCGCCACCTGGCCGCCGAAGACCCGCTGGCGGCGCTCGTCGGGGCTCACGCCCCGGAAGATGTTGACCTCGATGGGCTCGAGGTCGAGAAGCTTCACAAGGAAGTCGAGGTCCTCGCTCACGAGCCCATCCTGGCACCGGCCGTCGCAGTACCGTGACGGCGTGCCCGGCCTGGTGTTTCCGAAAGGGTTCCTCTGGGGGACCGCGACCGCCGCCCATCAGATCGAGGGGGGCAACGTCAACAACGACTGGTGGCTCTTCGAGCACGACCCGTCGAGCCCCTGCCTGGAGTCGAGTGGCGACGCCTGCGACTCCTGGCACCGGTGGCCCGAGGACCTGGACCTCGTGGCCTCCCTCGGGCTCGGGTCCTACCGGTTCTCCCTCGAGTGGAGCCGGATCGAGCCCGAGGAGGGGGAGTGGTCCGAGGCCTCCCTCGAGCACTACCGGGCCGTCAGCGCCGGCTGCCGCGACCGGGGGCTCGTCCCGGTCGTCACCTTCCACCACTTCACGACCCCCCGGTGGCTGGCGGCCCGGGGTGGGTGGGAGTCCCCCGACGCCCCCGACCGGTTCGCCCGGTTCTGCGAGCGGGCGGTGGGCCGCCTCGGGGATCTCATCGGCTGGGCCTGCACCATCAACGAGCCCAACATCGTGGCCCTCATGGGCTACGGGTACGGGATCTTCCCGCCCGGGGTGAAGGAGGAGAAGCGGAGGCGGGCGGTGAACGAGGCCTTCTGCCGGGGCCATCGGTTGGCCGTCGAGGCCCTGCGGGCAGGACCGGGGGAGTTCCCGGTGGGGCTCACCCTGTCGATGAACGACTACCAGGCGCTCCCCGGCGGTGAGGACCGGCTCGAGGAGATCCGTCGCCACAGCGAGGACGTCTTCCTCGAAGCCACGGGGGGCGACGACTTCGTGGGGGTCCAGACCTACAGCCGGGCCCGGGTGGACGCCAGAGGGATGCTGGGGCCCGAGGCAGGGGTCCCGGTGACCCAGATGGGCTACGAGTTCTGGCCCCAGGCCCTCGAGGCGACCATCCGGCGGGCGGCGACGGTGACCGGCCTGCCGGTCGTGGTGACCGAGAACGGGATCGGGACCGCCGACGACGCCCAACGGCGGCTCTACGTCGCCGAGGCCCTCCGGGGGGTGCTCCGGTGCCTCGAGGACGGGGTCGACGTCCGTGGGTACTTCTACTGGAGCCTCCTCGACAACTTCGAGTGGGTCCTCGGCTACACGCCCACGTTCGGCCTGGTGGCGGTGGACCGGGAGACCTTCGTCCGGGCCCCCAAGCCGAGCGCCGGCTGGCTGGGGTCGGTGGCGAAGGCGAACAGCCTGCCCGCCGACGCTCCCTCGCCCTGACCCGGAAGGGGCCCCGGCCTCATGGGGTGGTGGAGTCCTCCCAGGTAAACTGACGTGATGCTCGGGGACACCGTCGTCCGCCTGTGGCGCCTGTACCACACGCCGACCGGGAAGAAGCTCTTCCGCTACTCGATGGTGTCGGTCGTCTCGACCGTCGTCAGCTTCGCCGTCCTCGGCATCCTCTTCTACGCCCTCCAGCTCTGGAGCGAGGTGCCCGACAACGTCCTCGCCAACGTCGCCGGCATCCTGCCCTCCTACTACCTGAACCGGAGCTGGGCCTGGGGCAAGTCCGGACCCTCCCACCTCTGGCGGGAGGTCGTCCCCTTCTGGGCCATGTCCTTCGCCGGCATCTTCCTGGCCATCGGCGCCGGGAGCCTGGCGCACCACCTCGGCGTCTCGGTCTTCCACCTCCATCGCCTGGGCCGCACCGCCATCCTCTACGGGGCCAACATCTTCGCCTTCGGGGTCCTCTGGGTCGGGAAGTTCCTCATCATCAACAAGCTCTTCCACGCCGGGCCGTCCCTCGACGACGCAGAGCTCGAGGCCACCCCTTCCTGATCCGCCTCCCCGGCGACTCTTCCTGACCTTCGGCCCTATTGGTCCCCGAGGGCGCCACCGAAACCGTCACCTGGCGCGACACGCGTCACCGGGCCACCTCCGGTTCGGAGAAGCGCGCGCCAGAAAGGGTGATCCATGCCCTCCTCGCGACGGCTTCTCCACGTAGGCACCGCTCTCGGACTAGGAAGTCTCGGAGCGCTCCTGACGGTACTCCTCCTCTCCTCTTCGGCGGGAGCGTCGTCCCTTTCTCCAGGGGTTGTCGCTCCTACTTCGCAAGTTGTCGGCGCAACGACGACCTACGTCGTCACCTTTTTTACGAGCAATTCGGGCGCTCTACCGCCTTCCGCCTCGGTCACGCTGACCGCACCAAACGGCACGGCCTTCCCTAGTAACGCTGGGAGCTACTCGGTATCCGCCCTTTCAGGGGCGGCAAGCGTCGGTTCCGTTGCGGTCTCGAAGGTTGTCGGAACTGGATCGGCCAGTCTGAGTTCCACAAACAATCAGGTAGTCGTCTCTCTTGCGAGTTCCACAATCGGCACCAGGGATGCGGTGACAGTGACGATAGCGAATATCGGCAATCCAATCGTCGCTTCTGCGGCTTACTACATCCTCGAGTCCACGTCGGTCGATATGTC
>JAGWNV010000024.1 GCA_028872975.1 Acidobacteriota bacterium | reverse complement strand
AGACACCTCCCCCCCGTCGGCCGGTTCCTCCTCCGGGACCCAGGGCGGCGCACGCCGGCGCCGATCCCGGGGCGGCCGCGGGGGCCAGGGCGGCCAGGGCCAGGGCGGCCAGGGCCAGGGTCAGGCCGGCCCGGGCGGACGTCGACGGGCCGCCGACGCAGGCGGCGCCAAGGCGGGAGATGGTCGGAGACGAGGTCGGGCCGGGGACACGGCTGCCGACGAGGAGGGGACCCCAGTGACGGAGATGTCGCTCGAGGAGCAGGGCCAGGCCGCCCAGACGTTCGTCGAAGGCCTGCTGCGGGAGATGGGCATGGACGCCACCATCTCCCTGCGCATGGTCGACGACACCACGGCCGAGGTGGCCGTGGACGGCGAGGGTCTCGGCGTGTTGGTGGGCCCCCGAGGGGCGACGCTCAGCGCGCTCCAGGAGCTCACCCGCACGGTCGTCCAGAAGCACACGGGGGGCCACAGCGAGCGGATCCTGGTGGACGTGGCCGGCTACCGGGCGCGGCGGGCCGAGGCCCTCCAGCGCTTCACCCAGCAGGTGGCCGCCGAGGTCCTCTCGTCGGGGACCGAGCGGGCCCTCGAGCCCATGTCGGCCGCCGACCGGAAGGTCGTCCACGACGCCGTGAACGAGATAGACGGGGTGGTCACCCGCTCGGAGGGCGAGGAGCCCCGCCGCTACATCGTGCTCTCCCCGTCGGCTGACGCCCCGCAGGCGGACGGATCCGGAGCTGACGAGTCCTGAGCCCCCCGCCGGCCTGCCGCCGGCGATCCTCGACTTCCTGGAGGACGCCCGCCGGATCGGCGTCCTGGGCCAGGGCCCGGTCGAGATCCACGTGGCACACGCGGCCGGCTTCGCGGCGGCCGTGGAGCAGCTCCTCCTCGACGAGGGCCTGAACCCCCGGCCCGAGTCCTTCGTCGACCTCGGGACCGGCGCCGGGATCCCCGGACTCGTCCTGGCGGCCCGGTGGAAGGAGGCCAGGGCCCTCCTCCTCGACGCCAACGAGGCCCGGATCGGGAGCCTCCGAACCCTCCTCGACACCCTGGGGTGGGGCGAGCGGGTGGAGGTCGCTCGGGCCCGCGCCGAAGTGCTGGGCAGGGACCCCCACGCCCGCGGCCGGTTCGCTCTGGCGGTGGCCCGGGGGTTCGGGGCCCCTCCCGTGGCGGCGGAGTGCGGCGCGGCGCTCCTCCGACCCGGCGGGCTCCTGGTCGTGTCCGAGCCCCCGTTCGAACCGGCCCCCGGCGCCCAGGAGGCGGGAGGGGCTACAGCCGAGCCGGAGCCGAGCTGGGGCCCAGGGGCGTGGGACACCACCCGTTGGCCGACCGAAGGACTGGCCCAGCTCGGCCTCGAGCCCGTCCGGTGGCATCACGGACGCTTCGGTTATCAGCTCCTGCGACAGGCGACCCCGTGCCCCGAGCGCTTCCCTCGCCGGGAGGGCGTCCCCGGCAAGCGACCCCTCTGGCGCTGACCCGGCCCCCCGGGCCTCGACAGAGACCCCGCTGTGTTCCACGTGATACCTTACGGTGAAACAACCTCGGGGAAGGGGCTCCCGTGGCCAATCAGTTCGAGGAGGGGCTCCTCCTTGGGCTCCTCATCGGTGAAGGCCACTTCGGCGGCGACGGTCGGCAGCCGCAGGTCACCCTCCGGATGCACGTCCGGCACCAGGCCCTGTTCGACTGGATCGAGCGGACCTTCCCCGGTGGCCGCCTGTACGGTCCCTACAACCACGACGGCAGGCGGTACTTCCAGTGGATGGCCCGCGGCGCCTATCTCCGGGCCGAACTCGTCCCCATGCTCGAGCGGGGCCTGTCCCCCGGTCTCGACGGGCACAGCTGGGACCGGTTCTGGCGGATGCGCACCACCTACACCCGACAGTTGGGACCGGCGCCGGCGGCGCCGGTCGCCGACGTCGGTCGGGGTGCAGAGGCCGAAGGAGGGGCCGGCGAGGCCGCCATGGGTGCCGCAGGGGCCACGGAGTCGACGACCGCCCGGGCGGCGGCGATCTTCGAGCGGCTCCGCCGGGGATCGATCCCGGGCGCCGGCCCGGGGTCTTAGAGCGGAGTCCGGGAGCGGCTGCCGGCCTCGACATCGGCACGAAAAGTCTCGAAATTCGGCCGCCACGGCCTTGACCGCGTCGAGCGCGGTCGAAAGGATGAGGGGCCGTGACCCCGTGCCGCACGAAGTCCTGACGATGGCCGTCCGTATTCGAGGCCGCAAGCAACGAACGCCCAGCTCAGAGGACGAAACGGCGGTGCCGAGCCCCCCGCCTCCTCCCCCGGTGGTCTCAGGGGTGGGGGAGATCCGGGTCCAGCCCCCGAGCTCCCCGGCAGAAACCGAGCCCGTCTCCGTCGACGCCGACGAAGACGTCGACGCGGACGGGGGATCGCCCGCGGAGGCCTCGACCGACCAACCGGCGCCCGTGGCCCGGGCTCAGCACCTCGCCCCCGAGCCGGAGGTCGTCTACGGCGACTACGTCCCCCGGCCTCTGCCGAGGGTCCTGGCCGTGGCCAACCAGAAGGGAGGCGTGGGGAAGACGACGACGGCCGTCAACCTCGGCGCCGGGCTGGCCGAGCTCGGCTACCGGGTCCTCGTCGTCGACCTGGACCCCCAGGGAAATGCCACCACCGGCCTGGGCATCGACGGCCGGACCTTCGAGCTCTCGATGTACGACGTCATCATGCGCGACGCCCCTCTCGAGGACTGCATCGAGCCGACCAGCCTCAAGAACCTCTTCGTGGCGCCGGCCACCATCGACCTGGCCGGGGCCGAGATCGAGCTGGTGCCCAGTTTCAGCCGGGAGCTCAAGTTGCGGCGGGCGCTCGAGACGGTGGCGGGGGAGTTCGACTTCGTCCTCATCGACTGCCCCCCGTCTCTGGGGCTCATCACCATCAACGGGCTTGCAGCGGCCGGGGAGGTGCTCGTCCCCATCCAGTGCGAGTACTACGCCCTCGAGGGCCTTGGCCAGCTGCTCCGCAACGTCCATCTCGTCCAGGCCAACCTCAACGAGACGCTGGACGTGAGCACGATCGTCCTCACCATGTACGACGGCCGGACCAAGCTGGCCGAGCAGGTCGCCGACGAGGTCCGGTCGCACTTCGGCAACAAGGTGTGCCGGAACATCATCCCGAGGACCGTGCGCATCTCCGAGGCGCCGTCCTTCGGTCAGCCCATCACGGTGTTCGATCCCAGCTCGCGTGGCGCCATCGCCTACCGCGAGCTGGCCAAGGAGGTCAGCGGTGGCAAGGCGTAGCGGACTGGGCAAGGGCCTCGGGGCGCTCATCCCGGCCGAAGTCCGGGACCGGTCCTCGGCACTCCGGGAGGTGCCGACCTCGAGCATCCGGCCCAACCCCCTCCAGCCCCGCACCCGGTTCGACGAGGAGGCGATGTCGTCCCTGGCCGCCTCCATCAAGGAGGTGGGGGTCCTCCAGCCCATCCTCGTCAGGGAGGCGGGGGCCGGGGAGTACGAGCTCATCGCCGGCGAGCGCCGCTGGCGGGCCGCCCGCCGGGCCGGGCTCCAGACGATGCCCGTGCTCGTCCAGGCCGCCTCCGACGTCCACAGCCTCGAGCAGGCCCTCGTCGAGAACCTCCACCGGGAAGACCTGAACCCTCTCGAAGAGGCCGCCGCCTACCAGCAGCTGGTGGACACCTTCGACTACACCCACGAGCAGGTCGCCGCCAGGGTGGGGAAGAGCAGGACGGCCGTGACGAACACCCTGCGGCTCCTCCAGCTGCCGGCCGGGGTTCAGCGCGCCCTGGCCGACGGAGCCATGACGGCGGGCCACGCCCGGGCCCTCCTGGGCACCCCCGACCGGGCCTTCCAGGAGGACCTCGCCCGACGGACCGTCGCCGAGGGCCTCACGGTGCGGGCCGTGGAGGATCTCGTCCGCCGCCACGGCCAGCCCGGGGACGAGGGCGGACCGAGCGACCAGGAGTCCGCCCCGGCCGACGGGGCCGACACCCTCACCCCCCGACCCGCCCCGAGCCCGACGGCCACCCCGGCGGCAGTGGACACCCGTCACCGCCTCCCGGCCCCCGGGGTCCTCGAGCTCGAGGAGCTCCTCTCCGCCCACCTGAACACCCGGGTCAAGGTGGAGATGGGATCGAAGCGGGGCCGGGTCGTCATCGACTTCGCCACCCTCGAGGACCTCGAACGGATCTACAAGCTCATGGTCGGCGGGGCCACCTGAGGCGGAGGTCGAGGCTTTCACGGCTGTCGTTCTACGCAACGTGAGCACAACGACCAGATGGCAGGCCGGTTACCAGGGAGTTCTCACGGAGGGTGATCGCCTAACCGTAAATCGTACGTAGAGACGATCCACATCCTGTGTATCACTCTGTGGATAACGGCTCACGAACGGTGTCGCGGGGACCTCGCCGAGCGGCATCGTGCGCCTGGACGGCCCCGGCCCGAGCGTTTGCCCCGCCTCAGTCCGGCGGCGTCCTCGCCCAGGCCGTCAGCGCCTCGGCCAGGGCCGCCGCCAGCGCCGCGCTGTGGCGGACGACGAGGGCGGGCGGCCCCACCTCGCACACCACCGCCGGCATCTTGGTCTCCCGGAGCACGTCGAGGCTCATGCCGTGGGCCCCTTCGGAGGCCACGCCCAGGGCGGCGGCCCCGAGGGCCTGGACCAGCTCGGCCAGGCGCCGGCCCCCCGGTGACTCGTACTGGTAGCCGGCGTAGTAGGCGGCGGCGCACCGCTCCCGGTCGCGGTCGAGGCGGAGCCCCAGGTAGACCTCCACGCCGGCGGTGTTGGCCTGCTCGGCCTGGGCCGAGCCGTCGGGGTGGAGCACCGGCACCACCACGGCGCCCTCGGCCACGAGCCGCCGCCGCAGGGCGGTGGTGAGGGCGTCGAGCCCGCCTTCCTCGCCCACGGCGATGTGGCGGCCGAGGAGGGTGCGAGGGGCACGGCGCATCCGCTCCCGGTCCCGCACCGCGCTCACGAGCTCGGGATCGGGGTAGCGGGGGGTCACCCGGCGCAGCTCACGGAGGGTCGAGGCCCCGAGGATGGCGTCGGCGGGCAGCCCGGTGTTGCGCTGGAACTCGGCCAGGGCCGAGGCCGTCTGCTCGCCGAAGATCCCGTCCACCCGGCCGGTGTCGAACCCCAGGGCGGAGAGCCGGCGCTGGAGCTCGGCCACGTCGTCGCCCCGCAGCATGGGCCGGCGGTGGTAGAGGAACCGGTCCCCGATCCGGAAGCCGGCCTCCACCAGGGCGCTCCAGGTCTGGCGCCCGCAGATGCCGTCCACCCGCAGTCCCCGGCGGTGCTGGAAGGCCTCCACCGCGGCCCGGGTGCCGGGGCCGAAGTCCCCCTCGCCGTCGGGAGTGCTGGGCAGGTCGAGGTCCCGCAGGCGGCGCTGGAGGTCGGCCACCGCCTCCCCCCCCGCCCCTTGGGCCAGGGGAAGCGCCGCTACAGGTACTCCGAGAGCTCCTGGACGAGCTGCGCCTTGCCCCGGGCCCCCACGATCCGTGCCCTGGGCTCGCCGTCCTTGAACAGGATCAGCGTCGGGATGCTCATCACCTCGTAGCGACGGGTGACGTCCAGGTTCTCGTCGATGTTCAGCTTGGCGATCTGGACCTTCCCCGACTGCTCCTCGGCGATCTCCTCGAGGACGGGGCTGATCAGCTTGCACGGACCGCACCACTCGGCCCAGAAGTCCACCAGTACCGGCGTCTCCGAGGCTTTGACATGCTCGTCAAACGTAGCGTCGCTCAGTGTCGTGATCCGCTCGCTCATCTCGGTCCTTCCCCGGCCGGGCACCGTCTCGCCCGAGTCTCGTTCCCTGCGCCCACACGGCCAACACCGGGCCCGTCCCCGCCATTCCCGAGCCGTCCGGGCCCGTCACTCGTCGCCGAGCGCCTCGAGGAACCGCTCGGCGTCGATGGCGGCCATGCAGCCCGACCCGGCGGCGGTGACGGCCTGGCGGTAGACGTGGTCCTGGACGTCGCCGCAAGCGAAGACCCCGTGCACGTTGGTCCGCGATCCTTCGTAGGTCCGTAGGTACCCGTTCTCCAGCCTGTCGAGCTGGCCGGCGAAGAGCGCGGTGTTGGGCTCGTGACCGATGGCCACGAACATGCCGGTCACGTCCATGGCCTCCTCCTCGCCGGTCACGACGTTGCGAAGGCCGACGGAGGAGACCTTGGTGTCACCGAGCACCTCGGTGACGACGCTGTCCCACCGGAAGGAGATCTTCTCGTTGGCGAACGCCCGGTCCTGCATGATCTTCGACGCCCGCAGCTCCTTGCGCCGGTGGACGAGGGTGACCTCGCTGGCGAACCGGGTGAGGAACAGCGCCTCCTCGAGGGCCGAGTCCCCTCCGCCCACCACCACGATCGGCTGGTCGCGGAAGAAGAACCCGTCGCAGGTGGCGCACGTCGAGACGCCGTGGCCGAGGAGTCGGTCCTCACCGGGCACCCCCAGCATGAGCGATCGGGCCCCAGTGGCCACGATGAGCGCCCGGGCCTCGACGTCGGGATCGCCCTCGGGATCGCCGGTCCACACGCCGAAGGGCCGCCGGGAGAGGTCCACGCGGGTGGCCTTGCGGGTGACGTACTCGGCACCGAACCGCTCGGCCTGGTCCCGGAACCGCTGCATGAGCTCGGGGCCGAGGATGCCTTCCACGAAGCCGGGGTAGTTCTCCACCTCCATGGTCAGCATGAGCTGGCCCCCGGGCTGGTCGCTCGTCGAGGACGGCTCGCCTTCAACCACGAGGGGGCGCAGGTTGGCCCGGGCGGTGTAGACGGCGGCGGTGAGCCCGGCCGGGCCGGAGCCGAGGATGACGACGTCACGCCGCTCCGGCACCGTCAGCCCTGCTCCTCGCCCTTGCGGCGCCGCAGCGACCACAGCGCCAGGCCCCCCGCCGTGAACACCCCGCCCACCACGAGGTCCGAGGCCCACACCCGGTTCCCGAACGCGTAGACGTCGAGGAGGCGGACCACGGCGACGGCCGCCAGCACGCTCAGCACCAGGAGCATGGCGGCGACCAGGACCCCGAACACCACTGCCCGGGCCGCCAGGAGCAGGGGCCGGACCACCTTGTCGTGGACCCCGGTGACGACGGCCTCGACCAGGTCGGCCGCCCGCGCCGGCCACTCGGCACCGGCGAGGGGTCCCGTGGGGGCGCCGGCCGTTCCCGCAGTTGACGACGGTCCGGCCGCCGAAGGGTCGTCCATGGCGCGAAGGTTACCGGTGGGCGGTCAGCGGGCCAGCTCGAAGCACAGGCCGATGGTGCCCGGCCCTCCGTGCGCGCCGATCACCGGCCCCAGCTCGGCGACGACGAGCTCGCGCTCGCAGTCCACGCCGGCCAGGTGCGACAGCAGCTCGTCGATGTCGGTGGCCACCCCGTTGGCGACGGAGATCCTCTCGAGGCGCCCCGCCGTGGATGCCTTCGACGCCATGTAGGACAGCGACCGGGCCCGGGTCCGCTGGCGGGACTCCACCTCGACGACACCCCCGCGGATCTCGATGACGGGCTTGATGGAGAGGAGCGACCCCAGGAGCTGCGCGGCGCCCCCGATCCGGCCCCCCCGTTTCAGGAAGTCGAGGCTGTCGATCACCCCGAACACGCGCGACCTGGTCCGGCACGACTCCACCTCGGCCACCACCTCGTCGAGCCCGGCACCGACTTCGGCCGCCTCGAGGGCGGCGAGCACCATGTGTCCCTGGCCCATCGTCATCGACATGGAGTCGACCACCGTCACCGGGACCTGGCCGGCGAGATCGGCGGCAGCGGTCATGGCGGCCTGGTAGGTCGCCGAGACCCCCGAGGAGAGGGTCACGCACACGACTCCCTCGGCGCCCTCCTCGGCGGCGCCCAGGAAGGCGTTGCGGAAGGCGCCGGGGGCGGGGGCAGCCGTCTCGGGCATGACCGTCCCCGTCGTGACCCGGTCCCAGAACTCCTTCGTCGACAGCTGCTCGCGGTCGACGAACTCCTCCTCGCCGAACCGGATGGTGAGCGGGACGACCCGCACGCCCCGGTCCTCCGCCAACTGGGGCGGGAGGTCGCAGGCGCTGTCGGTGACAACTCTGATCCCGGGCATCGGCGCCTCTCTGGTCGTCAGGGTCGGCCGGCGGGTCCGCGCCTCTGAGGGCCGAGTCTGCCACTTCCCCCGTCTTCCCGATCCCCCGGTGGCCGGGTGGGCCCGAGCCGCGTGGGGCGCAGCGGCGGCCGCCCGGCAGGAGGAAGCGGCAGCGGGGCCGGGGGGCGCCCCTGTCGGGACCGCCGCCACCAGGGCGGCCGCCGGCCCGGCCGCCCTGAGGCGGTATCGGGCCGCGGACCCCCGCCCCGGCCCGGTTCCTCGCCGCCACCCAGGGTGCCGCCACCCCCGCTGCCGTCACCGGTGTCGCCGCCGGTACCGGCCTGCCCGCCGGCCACCCCGGCGCCGTGCTCCCCGAGGTTCTCGGCCACCCCGGCGCCGGGCTCCTCCGGGTTCTCGGACGGCTCCGCCTCGCCCGCCTGCCGCGGGGGGACCGGCCCCTCGGGGGGCCTCCCCAGCCGGTCGGGGGCAACGGCCGGCGGCCGGTGCCGAGCCGGGATGGCGCCCCGCCGGCGGCGCTCGAGGGTCATGAGGGCGGCCGCCACCGCCAGATAGCCCACGAGCCCGGCCGCCAGGCCCACGAAGAGCCGGGCCAGCAGGGGACCGAGGTGGTCCGAGGCGCTGATCGAGGTGCCGAGGACGGCCCCGACGAGGAGGCCGATGGTGGACAGGGCCACCCGGCCCACGGGCCGGCCCACCCGGGCCGGGTCGAGGCCACCGACCTTCCGGCGGACGTGCCGGAGGCCCGCCACGGCGGCGACGGTGTAGGCGATCGAGATCGAGAGCGTGATGCCCCGGACGCCGAGCGGTCCGGCCAGGGCGATGGCGCCCACGATGTTCACCCCGTTCTCGAGGGCGTAGAGCCAGAAGGCGGATCGCAGGTCCTGCATGCACTGGAGGACCCGGATCACGTAGAGGAAGGCGCAGAAGCCGGGCAGGCCGAGCGAGAGCATGGCCAGGGCCACAGCCGTCGTCCCCGTGGAGGAGGCGTGGCCGATCATCACCCCGAGCAGGGCCAGGAGGGGCTTGGCCAACACGAGCATCGCCCCGGCGATGGGGACGACCACCGCCAGCATTACCCGCAGGCCGACGTCCATGCGCCGGCGGAACGCCCGCAGGTTCTGCTGCGCCCAGTGGGCGGCGAGCTCGGGGGCCGCCGCGCTCATGATGGAGACGGCCACGACCCCGTAGGGGAGCTGGAAGAAGGTGTAGGCGTAGGTATAGGCGGTCACCGACCCGGGGCCGACGTGGACGGCCAGGGCCAGGACCACGAGGAGGGCCAGCTGGTTCCCCACCACCAGCCCGACCGTCCACCCGGACAGGCTGACGACGGCCCGGACGGCGGGGTGGCCCAGGCGGGGGTACCACCGCAGTCGCAGGTCGGCCCGCCGGAGGCTCGGGAGCAAGCCGGCGAGCTGGACCCCCACACCGACGGTGGTGCCCAGCCCGAGGAGCAGGAGCTGGCCCCGGTGGGCGAGGAGTCCTTCGGGCGTGGGGTTGCGCACGACGAGGCCGAAGGCCACGAGGGCACCGATCAGCACGAGGTTGTTGACGATGGGGGCGAACATGGGCGCCGCGAACCGCCGCCGGGCGTTGAGCAGGGCGGTGGCCACGCTGATGCACCCGTAGCAGGCCAGCTGGGGGACGAAGAGGACGAGGAGCTGGGTCGCCACCGTCCGCTCGGCGCCGGCGCCCGAGGCGCGGTTGAGCGCCGTCATGGCGTCGATGATCCAGGGGGTGGCCACGAGGAAGGCGACCGACGCCGCCCCGATGACGAGGACGGCCACGCTCGTCACCGCCGAGATGGCCCGCCAGGCCTCCTCCTCGGAGGCCCGGGCCAGTTGGGAGACGAACACGGGCACGAAGGTGGCCGAGACGATCCCGCCCAGCACCACGTCGTGGACGACGTTGGGCATGGTGTTGGCGAGGTTGTAGGCGTCGGCGAGGCCCGAGAAGTGGACGGCGTACACGAGGGCCACCAGCCGGAGGAGCCCGGTGAGGCGCGACAGGACCGTCCCCACCGCCATGACGGCGCTGTCGCGGGCGACCCCGGGCCGAGTCAGCGGTTCCGTCCCGCTCCCCCTTCGCTCCGCCCCCGGGCGTGTGCCCCCTGCGCCGGCCGCCGACGCCAGAGCGTCCGGCCCCACCAGACGAGGAGCACCGCCCCCGCCGCCACCGACAGGCCCACGGCGACCAGGGAGGTCGACATGGAGTGGACGGTGATGTCGCTCGAGGCGAGCACCAGGTGGCCCGTCGGGCTCGTCAGGCTCACCGTGAGCCGGAAGTCGCCGGTGGCCCGGGCCCGCATGTCGATGTAGACGGTGTTCGTCGGGTAGGCGATCGACGCCAGGCAGGCGAAGGACGACCGGCCCGCCGTCGACGTCACCGTCGGTTCCCGGCAGACCGTCCCGGTGGCCTGGGAGGCCCCTCGGGGGAAGACCACCTTGTCCCCGCTCACCTCCAACGTCCCCGACAGCGCGTAGCCGGACTGCTTCACCACAGTGATCGGGACCTTGGCCGCCGTCGAGGTGAGCCTGATGGTGTCGGTGCGGATCGACAGCGTCGAGAGCTGGCCCTTGAGCGCGGCGTCGAAGGCGGCGAGCGCCCCCTGGGCCTGCCCGGCCCGCAGGGCGCCGTTCTCGGCGAGGAGCAGCTGGTCCCCGAGCTGGCGGACCACGGCCGACCCGCCGGGTCCGGTGGCGCTGGCGAAGGCCGAGAGCCTGGCCCGGGCCGCCCGCAGCTGGCGGACGGGGAGGGTCGTCGTTCCCGAGGTGGCCACCGCCCGGCGGACCGGAGAGGTGGCGGCCGGCACGGCCCCGAAGAGCCCGTCCAGGGTGACGGGGGCGACCACGGGGTCGGTGGCGAGGGCGTCGAGGACGATCGAGAGGAACGCCGGGCCCGGGGCCGTGGTGGTGGGGTCGCCGGCCAGGGCCACCGCCCCCCGGGGGACCGAGGCGTTGGGCTCCTCGTAGTAGAGGAGGGCCAGGTCGGCGAGCAGCCGGTAGGCGGCCAGGGCCGGGGCCGGCCCCGAGTCGCCGGCCAGGTCGCCCGCCAGGCCGCTGTCGGTCTCCACCACCGGCACCGTCTGCCCCCGGCCGGCGCCGAGGGGGAAGGGCCGGCTGACGGTGAGCCCCGGGCCGCCCCCGAAGGCCTGGCCCACCGCCGAGGGGGGCACGACCAGCTGGCGGAACCCGAGGCCGGCGAGCTGGCTCACGGTGCCGCCGTCGACCGGCCCGGCGGCGAGCCAGGTGTCGGTGCTCGGCCGCATGGCGCCCAGGACCTGCTGGGCTCGGCGGACCTGGTCGGCGAGCTCCCCGCCGAGCCCGGAATCGACGAGCCCGGCGGCGTCGACGGGGACGTAAGAGGTGGCGAGGACCTCGTGGCCCCCCCCGGTGCCGAGCGACCCCAAGGCGGCCAGGACCGACCGGGCCTTCGGGGTGGGCGTCGCCCCGAGCGCCCGGACCGTCGCCGGTTGGGGGGCCACGGTGACCGGCGTCGTGCCGTGGGCGGCCAGGACCGACAGCACCGACGACAGCCCGTCGGTCTGGTCGGCGGGCAGGGGGGCACCGACGGGCACCCCGGCGGCGGTGGCGGCCGGGGCGGCGACACCAACCACGAACGAGAACCGCAGCTTCTGCGTCGCGGTCGGCGGGCTGGCGTAGACGAGGTAGGTCGTGAACACCGCCCGGCTCGCCCCGCCGGCGGAGGCGAGATCGACCCGCAGCGGGTAGACGCCCCCGCAGTTGCCCAGGCTGCAGCCGAGGTTCGCCGTGAGCGGCCCGGGGGGCGCCGGGGCGTCACCGCTCGAGACCGGCATCACGACGTCGACCCCGCCCTGGGGATCGGCCGGCAGGGCGGCGACCCCGACCGACGTCGACCACTGGACCTGGCCCACTTCGGTGCCATTCTCGGTATCGGCGAACCCCGACCGGGTGGTGAGGTGCTGGAAGAGGGTGAGGCCCACCGTGAGCGAGGCCCGCGGGGCGCTCCCCACGCCGAGGTGCAGCGTCATGGGTTGGCCCGGCCCCACCCAGGGGGTCTGCGACAGCAGCTCGAGAGTGGGCGCGTTGCGCCCCGTGCTCGCCGACGCCGCGCCCGCCGCCGCCTGGACGGGCCGGGCCGGGCCGAGGGCGAGGACGGCGCAGACCAGGCCTGCCGCCGCCGCCGGGGCGAACGCGCTGGCGGGCCGGCCCATGGCCTCGCACGCTACCGCCGGCCGCGCGCGCCTCCTCGGCCGGCCGCCGGTGCGCCGCCGAGCCGTTCGGGCCCCGCGCCGTGGCACCGCTACCCTCGGCGACGGTGATCCCGGCCCGCATCCATCCGCTGCTGGATGCCACAGCCGAGCTGGCAGCGCGCTTCGCCGAGGCCGGCCACCGGCTCTATCTCGTAGGCGGTTCCGTCCGCGACGCCATCACTTCCGGCGCCAACGGTGCGCCCGGCGCGCCGGAGGGCGACGACAGGGCCGCCGAGCACGACTACGACCTCACCACCGACGCCCGCCCCGACGAGATCGAGGCCCTCGTCACGGGCTGGGCCGACGCCGTGTGGCTCCAGGGCAAGCGCTTCGGCACCGTGGGGGCCGCCAAGGGGGGGCGCCGCTACGAGATCACCACGCATCGGGCCGAGGTCTACGTCCCCGAGTCCCGCAAGCCCGACGTCGTCTTCGGCGACTCGCTGGAGGTGGACCTCTCGAGGCGGGACTTCACCGTGAATGCCATGGCCCTCTCTCTGCCCGGCCTGGAGCTGATCGACCCCCACGGGGGTCTCACAGACCTCGCCGCCGGAAGGCTCCGCACCCCACTCGACCCCCATGTCTCCTTCGCCGACGACCCCCTCCGGATGCTCCGGGCCGCCCGGTTCGTGGCCGGGCTGGGCCTCGCCCCCGACGAGGGCCTGGTGGCGGCCATGCGGGAGATGCACGAGCGGCTCCGCATCGTCGCCGCCGAGCGGCTCCGCGACGAGCTCGACAAGCTCCTCGTCGTCGACCGACCCTCGCCCGGGCTCTGGCTCGTCGTCGACACCGGCCTGGCGGCGGAATTCCTGCCCGAGCTCCCCGCCCTCGCCCTCGAGCAGGACCCCGTCCACCGCCACAAGGACGTCCTCGCCCACACCCTCGCCGTCGTCGACAAGACGGGTCCCGACCGGCTGCTGCGGCTGGCCGCCCTCCTCCACGACGTGGGCAAGCCCCGGACCCGGTCCTTCGCCTCGGGGGCGGTGACCTTCCACCACCACGAGGTGGTGGGGGCCCGCATGGCCCGGGACCGCATGGTGGCCCTCCGCTACCCGACCGACGACGTGGAGACGGTGGTCCGGCTCGTCGAGCTCCACCTCCGCTTCCACACCTACCGGCTGGGGTGGACCGACAAGGCGGTCCGCCGCTACGTGCGCGACGCCGGCCCCCTCCTCGACAGGCTCAACGAGCTCACCCGCTGCGACTGCACGACCCGCAACGCCGCCAAGGCCCGGGCCCTGGCCAAGCGGATGGACGAGCTCGAGCGCCGCATCGAGGAGCTCCGGTCCCAGGAGGAGATCGACGCCATCCGCCCCGAGCTCGACGGTCGCCAGGTCATGGACCAGCTGGGCCTGCCCCCGGGGCCCGCCGTGGGCGACGCCCTGGGCTTCCTCCTGGAGCTCCGCATCGAGGAGGGCCCCCTGGGCGAGGCGGAGGTCCGCCGGCGCCTCGCCGACTGGTGGCGCGACCGGCAGGCCACCGCCGGGCCCGCCTGAGGGGGGACCCCCCGGTCAGGCCTCGGGCCAGCTCGGGTTGGCCTCGCCGGCGGCGAAGGCCTCGACCATCCGCTGGGCCTCGTCGTCGTGGAACTGCACCGGCGGCGACTTCATGAAGTAGGCGCTCGGCCCGAGCAGCGGCCCGCCCTCGCCCCGGTCGAGGGCGACCTTGGCGCACCGCACGGCGTCGATGATCACCCCGGCCGAGTTGGGCGAGTCCCACACCTCGAGCTTGAGCTCCACGTTGAGCGGCACGTCGCCGAAGTTCCGGCCCTCGAGGCGGATGTAGGCCCACTTGCGGTCCTGGAGCCAGGGCACGTGGTCGGACGGCCCGATGTGGACGTCGTCGGCGTCGAGGACGTAGTTCTCGACCTGGCTGGTGACGGCCCGGGTCTTCGACAGCTTCTTCGACTGCAGCCGCTGGCGCTCGAGCATGTTCTTGAAGTCCATGTTCCCGCCGAAGTTGAGCTGGTAGGTCCGGTCGAGGGCGAGCCCCCGGTCCTCGAACAGCCTGGTGAGGACCCGGTGGACGATGGTGGCGCCCACCTGGCTCTTGATGTCGTCGCCCACGATGGGCACGCCGGCGTCCCGGAACTTCCGGGCCCACTCGGGGTCGCTGGCGATGAAGACCGGGATGGCGTTCACGAAAGCGACCCCGGCGTCGAGACACGCCTGGGCGTAGTGCTTCTGGGCCTCCTCGGAGCCCACCGGCAGGTAGCTCACGAGGACGTCGGCCCCGGCGTGGCGGAGGGCCTGGGCCACGTCGACCGGCTCGGCGGGCGACTCCTCCACGGCGTCGAGGTAGTAGGAGCCGAGCCCGTCGAAGGTGGGACCGCGCTGGACGGTCACCTCGAGGTGGCCGACGTTGGCGAACCGCACCGTGTTGTTCTGGCCGGCCCAGATGGCCTTGGAGAGGTCGACACCCACCTTGGTGGTGTCGACGTCGAAGGCGGCCACGAACTCCACGTCACCGACGTGGTAGTCCCCCAGGGTGACGTGCATGAGCCCGGGGACGGCCTCGTCGGGACTGGCGTTGCGGTAGTACTCCACGCCCTGGACCAGTGAGCTGGCGCAGTTGCCGACGCCGGCGATGG
Organism: Acidobacteriota bacterium; assembly: GCA_028872975.1. Lineage (GTDB taxonomy): Bacteria > Actinomycetota > Acidimicrobiia > Acidimicrobiales > UBA8190 > UBA8190. Next base: position 1,671 of record JAGWNV010000024.1, on the reverse strand, counting down.
CCACGCGGACCTTGCTCATGAGCTGCTTCCTTCCGTCGGTACGAGGGTGGGCTGTTCGAGGTCTGCTCCCGCCCCGTCCACCTCGGCGGCCACGAGCCCGGCCACCCGGGCCCGCTCGGCGGTGATGAGGTGGTCGAGCCAGGTGATGTCCCGCTCGGTCGACTCGGCGGTGTGCTCCACCACCGACCGGGCGTAGGGGTCGAGGGTCCGGCCGCCGCCCGTCGCCAGACGGAGCTCGCCGAGGCGCTGGACGAGGTGGGCCCGGCGCCGCTCGAGGAGTCGCAGCCGGGCCGGGGCGGTCAGGTACCGGGCGAAGGCGAGCCGCAGTCCGAAGCTCCGGGCGTCGTCGTTGCCGGCGTCCCGCTCGCTGTCGAGGAGGGCGGTGAACTGCCGGCGGCCCTCCTCGGTGATCCGGTAGACCTTCCGCCCCCGCCGGCCCCGTCCGCCCGGGCGCCGGCCCCGCAGGGCGGCCCGCTCGCCGCCCAGAGACCCGGTCATGGGCACGGCCGGCCCGCCCAGGTCGTCCTCCTCGGCGCTCTCCACCGCCCCCGACCGCTCGAGGCGGGACAGGGCTGGATAGAGGGACCCGAAGGAGACGGGGGAGAAGAACCCGAGCTCGTCCCTGAGCCGCTTGCGGATCTCGTAGCCGTGCAGCTCCTGCTCGCCGAGCAGGCCGAGGATGGCGAGCTCGAGCATCAGGCGGCCCCCCCGACGGGAGAGGGCCCCGGGCCGCCCTCGGGGGCACGGTCGGACACGGCAGGGTGGGAGAGGTGTCGATACATCGCTGAGATGTATCGTATCGATATATCGGGGGCGCCGCAACACCCCCCGCCCGGCCGCCGGCGGCGGGGGGCCCCGGGAAGAATCGCCCCACCGGACCAGCCCCCGCCCCGGACCCCGGCGGTACCCTGGGACCCGATGAGCTTCGGGCCCAGCGCCATACGCGGCTTCCCGGTCACCGGGTCCGGGGGGCGGGTCGAGTACCGGCTGGCCCGCAACGCCGTCGTGAAGGAGTTCCGCCGGGGACGGCTGTCGCGCCTCGACGTCTGCGACGCCCATCCCGAGCTCATCCGGGCCGCCCGGAACATCGGGACGCCGCTGCCCGAGGACTGCCCGATCTGCGAGGAGTCGGCCCTCGTCCACGTGACCTACGTCTTCGGCCCCCGCCTCCCGGCCCACGGGCGGTGCCCGGCCACGCCCGCCGAGCTGGCCCGGCTGTGCCGCCGGGCCGACGAGGTGGCCTGCTACGTGGTGGAGGTCTGTCCTGAGTGCCGGTGGAACCACCTGGCGCGGATGTACCCCGCCGGTGGCCGCCACCGCAGCCGCACCCCGGTGCGGGCCCGGGGCAACGCCTGACCACCCGGGCCCCGGCGCCGGAGCCCGGGACCGACAGAGGACCCTCGGCCGCCTACCTTTGGCGGGATCGGTACGGCAGCATTGGGGGATCCTGCCCGCAACGGGGGCCGTAAGGGGAACGTGATGAGCGTCGTCCAACCAGGCGGGAACAAGCGACCGGCGGGCAAGCCCGCATCCGGCTCCACGCCGGGCCAGGCGCCGCGCCAGGGGCAACGGCCGGCCGCGGGACGCCGGCCGGCGGAGAAGCCCGGCTCGGGCGGCACCGGCCGCGGGACGCCCCCGGGCCGCCGCCCTTCGGGCCGCCCCGGCCAGGGC
>JAGWNV010000294.1 GCA_028872975.1 Acidobacteriota bacterium | reverse complement strand
AGAGGAAGACGAAGCCGTTGGCCGGTCCGGTCACCACCGAGACGGAGAAGGCCAGGGCGGCGACGACGAGGAGCCGGCGGCGGAAGGGGCGGGCCACGGCGCCGAACACCGGCACGGCCTCCTCGGCGCCCCGCCTGGTGGCCATGGCGAACCGCTCGGACTCCTGGAGCCGGTGCCGCAGGAGGACGACCCCCACGAGGGCCACCCCGGCCAGGGCGAACACGCCCCGGAAGGTGAGCGCCTTCCCGGCCAGGCCGTTCAGCACGGCGGTGATGCCCGAACCGGCGGCGTAGCCGGCGGCCACGAGGCCGATGGCCTTGGCCCGGTCGGCGGTGCCGGTCTCCTCGGCCGCGCCCACCTGGGCCAGCCCGTTCGTGGCCGACAAGGCGGGACGACCCAGGGCGAAGATGACCACGAACCACCAGAAGCCGGGGCTGGCCGCCGCCACCATGGTGAGGGCCAGGCCCACCACCGTGGTGACGAGGAGCATCCGGCGGCGCCCGTAGCGGTCGGCGATGCCGGCGAGGGGGAGCCCGCCGAGCGAGGCCAGCCGGATGACGGCAAGCCCCACGCCGAGCTCGGTGCCCGACAGCCCGGCCTGGTCGGCGAAGGAGGTCCCGTGGCCGGCGTGGCCGAAGGTCCTGGCCACGTCCCCCAGCGAGGAGACGGCCCCGTACTGGCCGAAGCCCGACGCCATGGCGAAGAGCGCCAGGGCCACGACGGCCGGGTCGAGCCAGCCGCGCAGCACCAGGGACCCGGGCACGGGCAGGGGGCCGAGGCGGGGCCGCCGTGACATGAGACGCCGCGCCCCGCTCAGTGCGCCGGCCGGCGACCGGGAGCCGTCAGGCGGACTTGCGACGCTGGCGGAGGATCCGCCGACGCTCCCGCTCCGTGGCCCCGCCCCAGACGCCTTCCTTCTCGCGATGGGCCAGGGCGTGCTCCAGGCACGCCTGGCGAACCGGGCACATCGCGCAGATCGCCTTCGCCTCGTCGGCCTCCTCGTCGGTGGCCGGGTAGAAGACCTCGGGGTCGATGCCCCGGCAGGCGGCGTGCTTGCGCCAGGCGGCGACGGTCGAAGGGGCGGTCATCGGGTCACTTCCTCGTCACGGGTGTCGTTGTCGTGCAGTCGGTGCAGGGAGTCTTCGTCTCGGGTCCTGTGCCCGCCAAATTCGCCTGTGAGCAGGGACAACTGTCCCCTGGGAGGAAAAACGGCGGAACGCACAGTATGGCCCAGGCACCTGGCATTGTCCAGGTCCCCCCAGGTCAGGGCGCCAGGTCGGCGAGCAGCTCCCTGCGGACCTCGTCGCCGAGGCCCGTCTCGTGGCGGTAGGCCGGATGGTCCACCCCGAGGGCCGCAGGGCCGGCGGCGAACCGCGCCACCTGGGCGGGCGAGAGGGCGAAGCGGACGTAGTGGACCGAGGCGGTGACGTCCGGGCGGGTGAGCTGCTCCTCGTGGGCGTCCTCGGGGACGGACCGGAGCTCCTCGGCCGTCTCGCCCTCGCCCAACCGCAGGACAACGGACCGCTCCACCCCGACGAGCGCGGGCAGCCACTTCCGCAGCGCCACCTCGTCGGTGAGCTCGACGAACAACGTGGCCGACAGCTCGCCGGGCTCGGGGATGATGGGGTTGTAGACGTCGAGCTCCCCCTGGATCTGCTCGTCGGTGGCCATCTTCTCGATCCGCGCCATCTCCTGGACCTGGAACCGGATCGTGTCGCGGTTCTCGAAGACGACGGTCACGATGGGCCCGACCGGCACGCGCCGGAGCCGCTTCGTCTCGATGATGCGGCCCCGGAACGCCTCCCGGCCGCGCTCGTAGGCGCGCAGGTCCTCGATGTCCTCGAGGCGCAGCTTCCGGCCGGCGCCGCCGGCGGCGGTCAGCCCCCCACCTGCTTGAGGCCCTCGCCGAACCGGCCGGCGTGGCTCTTCTCGGCCCGGGCCAGGGTCTCGAGCCACTCGGCGATCTCGGTGAAGCCCTCGTCGCGCGCCGTGCGGGCGAAGCCCGGGTACATCTCGGTGTACTCGTAGGTCTCCCCCTCGATGGCCGACCGCAGGTTGGCCTCGGTGGATCCGACGGGGACGCCGGTCACGGGGTCGCCCACCTCCCGGAGGAAGTCGAAGTGCCCGAAGGCGTGGCCCGTCTCCCCTTCGGCGACCGACCGGAAGAGCGCGGCGATGTCCGGGTAGCCCTCGACGTCGGCCTTCTGGGCGAAGTAGAGGTAGCGGCGGTTCGCCTGGCTCTCCCCGGCGAACGCCTCCTTCAGGTTGCTCTCGGTCTTGGACCCCTTGAGATCGGCCACGGTGCCATGCCCTCCTGGTTGTTGTCGGTTGCTACGAACGTGCCGCCACCCGGCCGGCCCCGGTGCGCCCGGTGCCTGCCCGTCTCGTCCCCGGTCGCCGCCGCCGGCACTCGGCGCAGCGGCCCCGGAAGACCACCTCGGCCTCTCCCACTTCGTACCCCTCCTCGGCCCCGGGGGGCACGCTCAGGGTGCTGAAGTCGGCGTGGAGGTCCCGGACCTTCCCGCACTGCCGGCAGACGAGGTGGTGGTGCCGGCCCTCGACGTTGGGGTCGAAGCGGGTCGTGCCCGTCCCGAGGTCGAGGGCGGCGATCTCGCCCAGGGCGGCCAGCTCGTGGAGGGTCTGGTAGACGGTCTTGAGCGAGATCGTCTCCATCTCGGCGCTCGCCTTGGCGTGGACGAGCTCGGCGGTGGGATGGGTGACGTCGCCCTGGAGCGCCCGGAAGATGCACTGGCGCTGGGCGGTGACCTTGCGGCCGGCGGCCCGGAAGAGGGCGGTGAGCTCGTCGGGGGACTTCACGGCGATACCAGCATATCGCCAACGATTGTTTGTTGACACCCATGCACGAAATCGTGACGGGCGGCGTCCGGCCCGCTGCGCGACGTGGCCCGCCGGGCTCGTCGCGCCCTCCGTCGCCGGGCAGGGCCGGGCGTGCCCTGTGGCAGGCTCTCCC
>JAGWNV010000023.1 GCA_028872975.1 Acidobacteriota bacterium | reverse complement strand
ATGCTCGTGCACGCCGAGCAGACCCTCGAGCTCCACGGGCCCATCCCGACCGAGGCCGCCGTCCGCACCACCTCCACCCTGACCGGGATCTACGACAAGGGCTCCGGCGCCCTCGTCCGCTCGGAGGCGGTCTCCGTGGACGCCGCCACCGGGACGCCTCTGTTCTCGACGGGCGCCGGGCTCTTCATCCGCGGCGAGGGGGGCTTCGGCGGGGACCGGGGGCCGGCCTCGGACAAGACGCCGTTCCCGTCCCGGGCGCCCGACGAGGTCGTCACCTACACCACCCGTCCGGACCAGGCCCTCCTCTACCGCCTGAACGGCGACAGGAACCCCTTGCACTCCGACCCGGTCTTCGCCGAGCGGGCCGGGTTCGACCGCCCCATCCTCCACGGTCTGTGCACCTACGGCTTCACCGGCCGGGCCCTGCTCCACGCCCTGTGCGGGTCCGACCCCGCACGGTTCCACAAGATGTACGGGAGGTTCTCCCGGCCTGCCTTTCCCGGCGACACCCTCACCGTGTCCATCTGGGTGGAGGGCGGCTCGGCGCGCTTCCGCACGGCGAACCAGCGGGACGAGACCGTGATCGACCAGGGCACGGTCGAGTTCTCGTGAGGGCCCACGACGTGGTCGACGCCTACTGGGCCGCGGCCGAAGCGCGTGACTGGGAGGCCTTCGCCCGGACGCTCGCCGACGACGTGGTCTACAGGGCGCCGCAGACGAGGGAGCAGGTCCGCGGCCGCCAGGCCTACGTGCGGGTCAACACCGAGGGATTCGCCTACGACTGGCACCTCCGGGGGGAACGCATCGTCGGCGAGGGGCGCCGGGCCGCCAGCTGGATCGAGTTCACGGGGCCGGAGGGGACACAGCCGGGTCTGTGCTTCTTCGACCTCGACGACGACGGCCGGATCGTGCGGATCACCGACTTCTGGCCGGACCCCTACGAGCTGCCCGCCGGCCGGGCCCATCTCGTCGAGCGCTACTGAGCCGACGACGTCTCTAGGGCTTCTCGTCGAGGCCGAGCATCTGGCGGAAGTCCGAGGTGGTGTTCGTCACCGGGAACGGCTCGTCGGGCACGGGCCTGTCCAGGAAGGCGCAGAGCGGCTCCCAGCCGTCGGCGGGGGTCCACTCGAGCAGCCGGCCCGGCGCCACGGCCCGCCGGACGCGGTCGTTGTGGCGCTCGTAGGCCTCGATCATGGCGTCTTTGTCGTCGAGGCGGTCGGAGAACCGTTCGGCCAGGAGCCGGCGCAGCGTCGCCCGCCATTCCCCCTCGAGGCTGATGGCCTGGAAGATCGTGTTCGACGCGCTCGTGTACCACTCCTCGGCCGGCCGCGTGGAGAGGATCACGAGCGCGTCGGGGAATGCTGCGGTCAGCTCCGGCCAGAAGCTGGCGCCGGGCCAGTCCACCTGGGCGACGAAGCCGTCCATGATCTCGTGCCAGTCGACCGGCCGCCCTTCCACGGCGGCGGTCCACAGGGGGATCTGGCGATCGGCGTCGGCCCCGACCTCCCACATGTGGTGGCAGCGGCCCCCGAGGAGCCGTTCCAGGGCGACCTTGAGCGAGTTGGTCCCCGTCCGTCCCACGCCCGGCCCGATGACCTCGAGTGCCACCGGCCGAGATCCCGGCATCAGCGGCCGCCCACCATGGTGGGATGGGTGGGCTGGTAGAGCCCGAGGACGCCGCCGCCGGGCAGACGGAGCTCGGTCACGAGCCCCCACCGTGCCTCTGTGACCTCCGAGCACGCCACGCCGCGGGCGCCCAGCGCGGCGATCTCGGCGGCGAGGTCGTCGCACATCAGGTAGAGGCCCACCCCCGGCGACGGGGCCGGGTGGACGGCGGCCTCGGCGGGCGGCAGGCCGAAGATCAGCCATCCGCCGCCGGCGTCCACCGAGTCGAAGCCGAGGGTCTCGGCCAGGAAGGCCCGGTCGGCCTCGGCGTCGGTGCTGTAGAGGACGACATGGGAGCCGGAGATCACGCCCGGATCCTCCCACGGGACTCCCAGGCCGGGCGGGGGAGCCGGTAGAGGACGAAGCGGCGACGGGGGTGCCCCGGCCGGTACCAGGGGCCGTCGAAGTCGTCGACGGGGTCGTGGGTCATCCCGAGACGGGCCATGACGGCCCGCGACCGCGTGTTCACCCGCGTGGTGTGGGCCACGACCTCGGACAGGCCGAGCTCGTCGAAGGCGAACGCCAGGACCGCCCTGGCTCCCTCGGTGGCGTAGCCCTGGCCCCAGGCGTGGCGGGCCAGCTGCCAGCCGATGTCCACGGCCGGGCAGAACGGGGCCCCGAAGTCCGAGGTGCCGAGCCCGGTGAAGCCGAGGAGGCGTCGGTCCCGCCTGCGTTCCACCGCCCACAGTCCGAAGCCCCGGCGGTCGAAGCCGGCCTCCTCCTCGTCGATGAGGGCGTCGCTCTGGCGCCGGCTCAGCGGAGCGAAGCGGAAGGCCATCACCTCGGGATCGGCGTTGATCCGGGCCAAGGGCCCCCGGTCCGCCGGGACCCAGCGCCGGAGCAACAGGCGCGCCGTGGCGAGGGCCGGGGCGCCGACGGTCGGTCGGCTTCCTAGCCGGGCATGCGGCGCCAGAGGGCGCCGGGGAGGAGCCGGAAGACGGCGAAGGCCAGCTTGAGCAGCGGCGGTGACCACACCACGGCGGCCCCCTTGCGCAACCCGGCCACCACGTCGGCGGCCACGGCGTCGGGGGTGGTGGCGAAGGGTGCCGGCTCCCGCCCCGCCGTCATGCGGGTGGCCACCCAGCCGGGCCGGACGATGGTGACGCCCACCCCGGTGCCCTCGAGGGCGTCCGAGAGGCCCTGGGCGAACCCGTCGAGGCCGGCCTTCGACGCGCCGTAGACGTAGTTGGCCCGCCGCACCCGGACGCCGGCGACGGAGGAGAAGACCACGATCCGCCCGTGGCCCTGGCGCCGGAGGACTTCGGCGAAGGCGGTGAGGGCCGCCACCGGGCCGGTGGTGTTGGTCTCGAACACCCTGGCGGCGGCCACGGGGTCGGCGGCGTCGGTGTCCTGGTCGCCGAGGACGCCGGCGGCCACGACGACGAGGTCGATGTCCCCGAGCCGGGAGGCGGCCCCGGCGGCGAACGGCCCGAGGGCGCCGACGTCGGTGACGTCGAGCGAATCGGTGTGGACCTCGACCCCGAGGGCGCCGAGCTCCTTGGCGGCGGCCTCGAGGCGTTCGCTCTGGCGTCCGCCCAGGACGACCCGCGACAACCGCTCGGCGGCGAGGGCCCGCAGGAGGGCGGCGGCGATCTCCGAGCTCCCCCCGATCACCACCGCGCTCTGGGGCATGCCGAGGGCGTCGTTCACGGCCGGCTCCCGGCGGCGGCCTTGGTCCGCCGGCGCGCCGCCGCCGTCCCCGCCCGCCCCCGCGCCGCCCGGCGCGCCGGGGGCTCGGCCCCGAGGAGCCCCAGCCGGCGGGCCAGGTCCGAGCGCAGCGTGCGCTCGGGGTCGACCCGGTCGCGCACGGCCCGCCACTCCTCGAGCCTCGGGTACATGGCCGCCATGCGGTCGGGACGGAGCCGGGAGTCCTTGGCCAGGTAGACGCGCCCACCCGCCTCGACCACCCGGTCGTCGAGCTCGTCGAGGAGCCGGCCCAGCTCGGGGCCGCCGGCGGGGATGTCGAGGGCGAGGGTCCAGCCCTCCATGGGGAACGAGAGGGGGCCGGGGTCGCCGGGGCCGAATCGCTTGAGCACCGCCAGGAACGATGCCACGCGCGCCCGGGAGAGGCGCTCCACGACGGCCCGGACGCACTCGCCGGCCTCGAGGGGCACCACGAACTGGTGCTGGACGAAGCCCCGGCGGCCGTAGAGGCGGTTCCAGGAGCCCACACCGTCGAGGGGATGGAAGAAGGTGGTCATGTGCTGGGCCTCGCCGACCCGCCGGCGCGGCGCCTTGCGGAACCACAGCTCGTTGAAGGCGGCCACGGTGAGGGGGTTGAGGAGCCCCGAGGGCGGGGCGAGGGGCACCTCGAGGCGGACCTTGGCGTCGAAGGCCCGCGCCGAGGGGCGCCGGCGCGGAGGGAGGTCGTCCAGGCGGGCGTGGTCCCCCCTGGTGAGCACGCCCCGGCCCAGGTGGCGGCCCGAGGCCAGGCAGTCGATCCAGGCCACCGAGTAGCGGTACTCGTGGTCGCGCTCGGCCATGGCCGACATGAGGGCGTCGAGGTCGGGGGCCCGCTCGGTGTCGACGAGCATCCAGGCCGTCTCGACGGGGACGAGCTGCAGCGTGGCCTCGGTCACCACCCCGGTGAGGCCCATGCCGCCCGCCGTCGCCCAGAAGAGCGCCGCCTCCTCGTCGGCGCCCTCGGGCGAGAGCTCCCGGACGCCGGTGGGGGTGGCGAGGGTCATGGCCCGGACGTGGCCGGCGAAGGAGCCGTCTCTGTGGTGGTTCTTCCCGTGGATGTCGGCGCCGATGGCCCCGCCGACGCTCACGTGGCGGGTCCCCGGGGTGACGGGGACGAACCAGCCCTTGGGCACGAAGGCCCGCATGAGCCGCTCGAGGCTCGTGCCCGCCCCCACCCGGGCCGATCCGGTCTCGAGGTCGGCCTCGAAGAGGTGGTCGAGGCCGGTCGTGTCGACGACGGTGCCTCCGGCGCACTGGGCGGCGTCCCCGTAGGCGCGGCCCAGGCCCCGGGCCACCACCGGGCCGCCCGATCCGAGGACGGCGGACAGTTCCTCGGGGCTCCCGGGGCGCACCACCCGGGCCGCCGAGGGGGCGGTGCGGCCCCACCCGGTGAGGAGCCGGGACGCCCCTGGGCCCGGTCCCGTCACGCGTAGACCCCGAGGGCGAAGAGGAGCACCCACAGGGCGCCGAGCACCTGCAGCGTCCGGTCGTGGAGGGCGAGCTCCTCGGGCGCGCCGCCGCGGCCCTGGTCGAAGCGTAGCTCGAGGTGGAGCACGACGAGGACCACCGGGATCACCGACAGCTCGAACCACAGCGGATGGTGGCCGTGGCCGATGGAGACCGAGCGCTGGAAGGCCCACAGGCAGTAGGCGGTGATCGTCACGGCGCAGGCGAGGAGGCGCACGAAGCGGAGGAAGGTCGGGGGGTACTCGGCCAGCACGGGCCGGTGCAGGCCCCGGCTCTCGCCGAGGTGCAGGTGCTCGGCGCTCCGCTTCCCGGCGGCGATGAGCAGCGACCCGAAGGAGACGACGATGAGGAACCAGTCCGACAGCGGCACGTGGGCGGCCACCCCGCCGGCGACGGCCCGGAGGATGAAGCCGGAGGAGAGCCCGGCCAGGTCGAGCACGAGCTCGTGCTTGAGCCGCATCGAGTAGGCGGTCGAGAGGGCCAGGTACACGGCCACCACGACGAGGAGCCGGTAGCCGGCCAGCCAGAAGGCCAGGCCGGAGGCGAGGCCCATGAGGACCACGGCCGCCCCCATGGCCTGCCCGGGGCGCACCACCCCCGCCGCCACGGGCCGGTACCGCTTCACCGGGTGGTGGCGGTCGGCCTCGGCGTCGAGGGTGTCGTTCACGAAATAGGTGCCCGAGGAGGCCAGGCAGAAGATGCCCATCGCCCCCAGGCTCCGCAGGAGGGGCCCGCTGTGGCCGAGGACCCCGGCCGCCGCCGGGGCGGCCAGCACCAGGGCGTTCTTGACCCACTGCTTGGGCCGGGCGATCCGCAGGAGGCCGGCCGGGAGGCCGCCCACCGCAGCGCCGGCGTCCTCCCCCTCGCCGGCGGGCTGTTCGGTGGGGAGGGCGTGCACCATTGATCAGCTCCGACCGGCCGGGGACCACGACGGTCGCTCCCGACGCTACACCGGTCCCCGGCCCCCCTGGGCTCCCAGGGTGGTCGTCTGGCGCCCGACCGAGGTGAGCTGCCTACACTCGTTGCCCGATGATCCGTCCCTATCGGGTGGTGGTGGCCAAGCCGGGGCTCGACGGCCACGACCGGGGGGCCAAGGTCATCGCCCGGGCCCTTCGTGACGCCGGTTTCGAGGTGATCTACACCGGCCTCCACCAGACCCCCGAGCAGGTCGTCCAGGCCGCCGTCCAGGAGGACGCCGACGCCGTGGGGCTGTCGCTCTTGTCGGGGGCGCACCTGACCCTCGTCCCCAAGGTCGTGGAAGGGCTGCGCGCCGAGGGCCTCGACGACGTCGTCGTCGTGGTGGGCGGCATCATCCCCGAAGGCGACATCCCGCTGCTGCGCGACGGTGGGGTGGACCTGGTGTTCACCCCCGGGGCGCCGCTGGGCACGATCGTCGAGCAGCTCGCCACCGCCTTGGACCGGCGTGAGGAGGCGGCCCGGCAGAGCTGACCGGCACCGGGGCGCCGCCCCGGCGACCGTCCACCGTCCACCCCCGCGCCCGCCCGGGCCTGCGGCGGGCGCGACCGACCCGAGAGGAAGAGAGACCAGGTAGTGGACCTCTACGAGTACCAGGGAAAGCAGTACTTCGCCCGCTTCGGCATCCCCGTCTCCGCCGGCGGGGCGGCCGACACGGTCGACGAGGCCGTGGCCCGCGCCGAGGAGGTCGGCTACCCCGTCGTGGTGAAGGCGCAGGTGAAGGTGGGCGGTCGCGGCAAGGCCGGCGGCATCAAGCTCGCCGCCGACGCCGGGGAGGTCCGGGCCCACGCCTCGGCCATCTTGGGCATGGACATAAAGGGCCACGTCGTGCACCGGGTGTGGATCGAGCGGTCCTCGGACATCGCCCGGGAGTACTACGCCAGCTTCACCCTCGACCGGACCGCCAAGAAGCACCTCTGCATGGTCTCCGCCAAGGGCGGGGTGGACATCGAGGAGGTGGCCGCCACCGACCCCGGGGCCATCGCCCGGCGTCACGTCGACCCCGTGGACGGCCTCTCCGCCGCCGCCGCCGCCGAGCTCGTGGCCGAGGCCGGCCTCGACGAGGAGGCCCGGGCCCAGGCGGCGGCGCTGCTCGTCAAGCTCTACACGTGCTACGTGGAGGGCGACTGCGACCTGGCCGAGGTCAACCCGCTCATCCTCACCACCGACGGCCGGGTCCACGCCCTCGACGCCAAGGTGACCCTCGACGACAACGCCGCCTTCCGCCATCCCGAGTGGGAGGAGTTCGCCGGCACCGAGACCTCCGACCCACGGGAGAAGCTCGCCAAGGAGAAGGGGCTCCAGTACGTGGGCCTCGACGGCTTCGTCGGGATCATCGCCAACGGGGCCGGACTGGCCATGAGCACCTGCGACGTCGTCGAGCAGGTGGGCGGCGAGCCCGCCAACTTCCTCGACATCGGCGGTGGCGCCAACGCCGCCCAGATGGCCAACGCCCTCGAGGTGATCAACAGCGACGAGAACGTGCGGTCCATCTTCATCAACATCTTCGGCGGCATCACCAGGGGCGAGGAGGTCGCCAACGGCATCGTCGAGGCCATGGGACGCGTGGACATCTCCTCGCCGATCGTCATCCGCCTCGACGGCACCAATGCCGAGGAGGGCCGGCGCATCCTCGCCGACCAGGCCTCGGGCCGACTGGAGTCGGTCCCCACCATGATCGAAGCGGCCCGCCGGGCCACCGAGCTGGCCCGAGGAGACGAGCGATGAGCATCTTCGTCGACGAGCGCACCAAGGTCGTCATCCAGGGGATCAGCCCCTCGAGCCAGGGGCTCTACCACGGGCTGCGCAACCGCGCCTACGGGACCGACGTGGTGGCGGGGACCAACCCCAAGCGGGGCGGGGAGACCATCGAAGGCATCCCCGTCTTCTCCACCGTCGCCGAGGCGGTGGCCGAGACGGGCGCCAACGCCTCGTTCATCTCGGTGCCCCCGCCCTTCGCCGCCGAGGCCATCGTCGAGGCGGCCGAGGCCGGCGTCCCCTTCGTGGTCTGCATCACCGAGGGGATCCCCGCCCACGACGAGGCCCGGGCCTACAACGTCCTCGTCCGTGACTTCCCCGGCACCCGGCTCCTCGGGCCCAACTGCCCGGGGGTCATCTCGCCCGGCACCTGCAACATCGGGATCACCTCCGGTGACATCGCCCTGCCGGGCGGCCCGGTGGGGCTCGTGAGCCGGTCGGGGACGGTCTTCTACCAGGCGCTCTACGAGCTCACCCAGAAGGGGATCGGGCAGACCACCGGTGTCGGCATCGGCGGCGACCCCGTGCCCGGCACGAGCTTCACCGACGTGCTCGCCGCCTTCGAGGCCGACCCCGAGACCAAGGCCGTGCTCATGATCGGCGAGATCGGCGGGTCGGCCGAGGAGCAGGCCGCCGAGTTCATCCGCGCCGAGATGTCCAAGCCCGTGGTGGCCTACATCGCCGGCGTCACCGCCCCCCCGGGACGGAAGATGGGCCACGCCGGGGCCATCATCTCCGGCAGCCACGGCACGGCCAAGGCGAAGATGGAGGCCCTCTCCGCCGCCGGCGTCACCGTCGCCCAGAACCCCACCGAGGCGGGCGAGCGGATGGTCGACGTGGTGAAGAACCTGGGATAGGTAGCGTACGGGGCCGTGCGCGTCGGGGTCCTCGTCTCCGGGACGGGCAGCATCCTCGAGGCGCTCCTGGCCGGTGACCTGCCCGTGGCCGTGGTGGTGGCCGACCGGCCCTGCCGGGGCCTCGAGGTGGCCGCCGCCGCCGGGGTGGACAGCGAGCTCCTCGACCGCGCCCGCTTCGGCGGCTTCGGCGCCGGCTTCGACCGGCAGGCCTACACCGAGGCGCTCGTGACCGTCCTCCGGGCCCACGGCGTGGGCCTCGTGGCCATGGCCGGCTTCGGCACCGTGCTGGCGGCGCCGGTCCACGACGCCTTCCCGGGCCGGGTGCTCAACACCCATCCGGCGCTCCTGCCCGCCTTCCCGGGCTGGCACGCCGTCGAGGAGGCCCTCGCCGCCGGGGTGGCCGTCACGGGCTGCACCGTCCACATCGCCACCCTCGAGATGGACGCCGGGCCCGTCCTCGCCCAGGAGGAGGTGCCGGTCCGCCCCGGCGACACCGCCGAGTCCCTCCACGAGCGGATCAAGGCCGTCGAACGGGTCCTCTATCCCCGCACCGTCCGGGCCTACCTGGCCGAGCTCGAGGAGCGGGACGAGCCCCGGTGAGCGCCACCGGTGTCCTGTCCACCCTCTCGGGCGCCCCCGGCGCCCAGGCCGCCGCCGGCGGGGTGGTGATCGTCGTCGCCGTGGTGAGCGACGCCGTGGCCACCCTCGTCGTCACCCAGGGCCGCAGCGGCCTGTGGCGGCCCACCCGGCTCTGGTACGCCGCCACCTGGCGCCTGGCCCGGGGCGCCGCCTCCCGCCTGCCGGCGCGGGCCGGCGAGACGGTGCTCAACGTCTATCCGGCCCTCTCCCTGCTCGGGCTCCTCGTCCTGTGGCTGGTGGCGCTCGACCTGGGCTGGGCCATCGTCTACCTCGGCCTGGGGGCCCGCGTCCCGGGCGGGAGCGACTTCGCGACGCTCCTCTACTACGCCGGCACGTCGCTGCTCACCCCGGCCTTCGGCACGGTCCGCACCGGCGCCGAGCGGGTCCTCAGCCTGGTCGAGGCCCTCTCGGGCCTCGGCACCATCGCGCTCCTCATCTCGTACCTGCCGGCCCTCTACGGCGCCTACTCCCGGCGCGAGGCCCGGCTCCTCACCCTCGACGACCCGGCCGGGCTGCGGCTCACCCCGGTGCGGGTGGTGGCGCTGCACAGCGCCGCGGGCGACGCCGAGGTCCTCTCCCGGTTCTTCGCCGAGTGGGAGTCCTGGGTCGCCGACGTCTTGGAGAGCCACGTCTCGTACCCGATGCTGGCGCTGTTCCGGTCCCAGCACGCCGGCCAGTCGTGGGTCACCGCCCTCGGCGTCGTCACCGACGCCGCCACCCTCACCTGCGCCTGCGTGGCCGGCGCCGAGCAGCGCGAGCCGTACTTCCTCCACCGCCGGGGCCGGCGCGCCGTGCTCGAGATCGCCGACCGCCTGCACGTGCCGAGCACCCCCGTCCTCGACTGGCTGACCGAGGCCAACTTCGACGTGGCCTGGGAGATGCTCGAGCGCACCGGCCTGCCCCTGCGTGAGAAGCAGGACGCCTGGGCGCGCCTGCGGGAGCTGCGCACGCCCTACGGGGGCCGACTCGAGGAGCTCATCGACTTCCTCGTCGCCCCCCGGGGGTTCTGGGGCCACTCGGCGGAGGCGACCGTCGAGGAGGAGGTGGCCCGGGCCGGTGCCGAGGCCCGCCGGCGGGGGCGGCGCGGGGCCCGAGGGGAGCCGGGAGGATCCGACCTCGGCGGATAAGGTCGGCTCGTGGCCACATCCCCCCGGGCGCTCCTCTCGGTCTACGACAAGACCGGCCTCCTCGACCTGGCCCGGGGCCTCGAGGGCCTGGGCTGGGAGCTCGTGGCCAGTGGCAAGACCGCCGCCGCGCTGGCCGAGGCGGGCATCGCCCATCGCCAGGTGGCCGACGTCACCGGCGCGCCGGAGATGCTGGGGGGCCGGGTGAAGACCCTCCACCCCGCCGTCCACGGCGGGATCCTCGCCGACCGGTCGGTGCCGGGGCACCTCGCCGACCTCGAGCGCCAGGGCATCGCCCCCATCGACCTCGTGGTCTGCAACCTCTACCCCTTCGAGGCCGAGCCGTCGATCGAGATGATCGACGTGGGCGGCCCGACCATGGTGCGGGCGGCGGCCAAGAATCACGCCCACGTGGGCATCGTGGTGGACCCCGCCGAGTACCCGGGCGTCCTCGACGAGCTCCGCCGTGCCGGCCGGCTCTCCGACGCCACCCGCCGCCGCCTCGCCGTGGCCGCCTTCGCCCACACCGCCGCCTACGACGCCGCCATCCTGGCCTGGCTCCGCGCCCCCGAGGCCGCGGCGGGGACCCCGGCCCCCCTCCACGGCCCCGGCGACGGGTCGTTGCCCGAGGTCGTGACGCTCGAGCTCCGCCGCGCCCAGGAGCTGCGCTACGGGGAGAACCCCCACCAGCGCGGCGCCCGGTACCGGCTCGAGGGCGTGCCCAGCTGGTTCGACGGCGTCGTCCAGCACGCCGGGAGCGAGCTGTCGTACCTGAACCTCTTCGACGCCGACGCCGCCTGGCGGCTCGTCCACGAGCTGCCCGGGGACGGCGAGGTGGCTGTGGCCATCATCAAGCACGCCAACCCCTGCGGCGCTGCAGTCGCCCCCGACCTCGCCACCGCCTACCGCCTGGCGCTCGAGTCGGACCCGGTGTCGGCCTTCGGCGGGGTGGTGGCCATCGGCGGTGCCTGCACCGAGGCCGTGGCCCGTGCCGTCGCCGAGGGGCCCCAGGCCGACGTCATCCTCGCCCCCTCGTGGGAGCCGGCGGCGGTGGAGGTGCTCCGGGCCCGGCGCAAGGCCACCCGGCTCCTCGAGGCCCCGCCGCACGTGGCCGCCGGACTCGAGGTGCGCAGCCTCGGCGGCGGCTTCCTCGTCCAGGAGTCGGACCGGTTCCGGCGCGGGCGCGACGACTGGGAGGTGCCCACCAAGGCCGTCCCCACCGAAGCCCAGTGGCGCGACGTGGAACTGGCCTGGCGGCTGTGCGCCCGGACGTCCTCCAACGCCGTCGTCGTGGCCGGCGGCGGGCAGGCCCTCGGCGTGGGCGCCGGCCAGCAGAGCCGGGTCGAGGCGGCCGAGATCGCCGTGGGCAAGGCGGGGGAGCGGGCCCGGGGGGCGGCCGCCGCCAGCGACGCCTTCTTCCCCTTCCGCGACGGCCTCGACGTGCTCGGCCGGGCCGGGGTGGCCGTCGTGGTCCAGCCGGGCGGGTCCGTGCGCGACGGCGAGGTCGTGTCCGCCGCCGACGAGCACGGCATGGCCATGGTGCTCACCGGCGAGCGCCACTTCCGCCATTGACGGCCCGGATCCTCGACGGCGAGGCCCTCGCGGCGCGCATCCGCGCCGAGGTGGCCGACCGGGCGGCCCGCCTGGCCGGCGAGGGCGTCACGGCCGGGCTCGGCACCATCCTCGTCGGCGACGACCCGCCGAGCGCCCGCTACGTCGCCATGAAGCAGGAGGACTGCCGGGCGGTCGGCATGGTGTCGGTCCACGAGCACCTGCCCGCCGACGTCTCCCAGGACGAGCTCATGGCCGTGATCGCCCGCTTCAACGCCGATCCGGCCGTCCACGCCTATCTCGTCCAGCTGCCCCTGCCGGCCGGGCTCGACGAGGAGGCGGCCCTGCTGGCCGTCGACCCCGACAAGGACGTGGACGGCCTGCACCCCGTCAACCTCGGCAAGCTCGTCATGGGCACCCCCGTCGTCCTCCCCTGCACGCCGGCGGGGATCGTCGAGCTTCTCGCCGCCAACGACGTGCCGGTGGAGGGGCGCCACGTGGTGGTCATCGGCCGGGGCCTCACCATCGGCCGTCCCCTGGCGCTGCTCCTGGCCCTGCGCCGCCCCCACTGCAACGCGGCGGTGACGGTGGTCCACACCGGCGTCGAGGACCTCGCCGGCCACGTCCGGCGGGCCGACGTCGTGGTGGCGGCGGCGGGCCGGGCCGGGCTCGTGCGGAGGGACATGGTGAAGCCCGGCGCGGCGGTGGTGGGGGCCGGGACGTCGTGGTCGGGGCGCACGCTCCTGTCCGACGTCGAGGAGGACGTGGCCGAGGTGGCCGGGTGGGTCACCCCCCGCATCGGCGGCGTCGGCCCCATGACCCGGGCCATGCTCCTCCGCAACGCCGTGGCGGCGGCCGAGCGGGGCCGGTAGTTGCCACCGGGGGGCGGTTGGGCGCCGCCGGCGCACCGGCCCTAGGGTCGGGCCCCGTGCGAGCCGCCGTCACCGTCCACATGGAGTGCCCACCGGAGAAGGCCTGGGAGCTGGTGAGCGACATCACCAGGATGGGCGAGTACAGCCCCGAGGTGGTGGAAGCCGAATGGCTCGGGGGCGCCACGGGTCCCGCCGTGGGCGCCCGCTACCGGGGACACGTGCGGCGCAACGAGAATTGGCCGCTTCTGTACTGGACCACCTGCGAGATCACCGAGTGCGTGCCCGGCGAGGTCTTCGAGTTCGCCGTCGTCATGGGGAACCGGCCGGTGAACACGTGGCGCTACGAGTTCCGGGCCGCGCCGGGCGGGGGCACCGACGTCACCGAGTCCTTCGACCTGGGCGACAACCTCTTCACGAAGCTCTGGCGCCCACTCGGCGGGGTGCTGCGCGAGCGCCGCAACGAGCGGGACATGCGCACCACCCTCGAGCGCGTGAAGGCGGTCGCCGAGCGGTCCTGAACGGCGGGGTCAGGCTCGGTAGAGCGCCGAGGCCACCGTGACACCGGCGGCGGCCGAGACGAGGAGCGCCTTCCTCGAGGCGGGCAGCCAGCCGTGCAGCGAGGCCGCCTCCAGCGCGCCGATCATCGCCGCGGTGTGGGCGGTGGCCATGGGGCCCTCCGGCCCGACGACGGCGGCCGACTCCATGCCGAGGCGGGAGGCGAGGGCCGAGGCGAAGTCGGGGTCGGGCCCAGCCGCCACGAGGAGGTCCACCGTGGCGAGGGCCGTGCCCTCGCCCTCCGCCCACGCCCGCACGGAGCGCTCGGCGCACTCGAGGGCCTGCTCGGCGAAGGCCGGGTCCCGGTCGATGGTGAGCACGTTCCGGCCGTGGCCGTGGCCGTCGCCCGCCGCCGTCCGGGTCTCCCAGCGGACGCTGCTGCGGAGCAGCCCGGCGTGCTCGGGGAACGTGTCGAGGTGCACGGGGCCGAGACCGCCGTCGGTGTGGTCGCGGTGCACGAGGACGGCGCCGCCGGCGGGGGAGAACCACACGCCCCTCGAATGGCGCGGCGCCGGGTCGGCGTCTCCTGCCACCACCATGCCCAGGCCGATGGTGCCCGAGGCGAGGAGGGCGTCGAGGAGCGACAGGGCGGTGAGCACGCCGCAGGCGCCGTTGTAGAGGTCGAAGGAGAAGGTGCCCCGGTGGGCGGTGGGGGGGTGGCCGGGGTTGGCCCCGATGTCCTCCTGGATGAGCGAGGCCACGGCCGGCTCGCCCATGTTGCGGTCGTGGTAGAGGCCGGTGTTCACGAGCAGCCCCACTTCCGAGGCGTTGCGGCCGGCCCGCTCCAGGCACTGCCGGGCGGCGGTGTCGGCCAGCCGGCGGGCCCCGGGGGCGAAGAGCCGGCGACCGCCCACGGCGGTGGCCAGGGCCTCAATGCGCGTGCCCATGGCCCCCTGCCAGCTCCCCCACCGTGAACAGCACCACGCCCACCTCGAGGCCCGAGGCGAAGGAGAGGAGCAGCACCCGGTCCTCGGGGCGGAACCGGTCCTCCTCGAGGTACCGGTGCAGGGCGAGGAAGTGCGTGGTCGAGGCGGTGTTGCCGTAGTCCTCCACGTTCACCACCACGTGCTTCGGCTCGCCCCCGAATTGCTCGGCGATGACCTTCGTGCCCTTGCGGATGGCCCGCGCCGAGGTCTGGTGGGGGATCAGGTAGTCGACGTCCCCCACGTCGATGCCGGCGCGGCCCAGCACCTCGGCGAGAAGCGGCAGCGAGTCCTCGACGGCGACCTTGTGGATGGTCCGGGCCCTCGTGTACATCGTCGCCCCCGGTCCCGAGCGCGCCGGGTAGGCGAGGCACAGGCGGCTGTGCTCGGAGAGGGTCGTGAAGCCGGCCAGGTCGATCCCCGCCGCCCCCTGGGGGGCCCGTTCCACCACGACGGCGGCACCGGCGTCGCCCAGGGTGAGCGAGGCCAGCTGACGGCTCAGCACCGACCGGACCTGGCGGGCGGCGTTGGCGCCCAGGCCGGAGATGTCCTCCCCGCTCACCACCATCCCCTTGCGGATCCGGCCCTGGCGGACGAGGTCGTTCAGGAGGAAGACGCCGGTGAGCATCCCGGCACAGGCGTTGGAAAGGTCGAAGCTCGCCGCACCCGGCGCCCCGATGGCCTCCTTCACGGCCAGGCTCAGGGGTGGCTCGAAGCGCATGGCCAGGCCGCCGACGTAGCGGGTGATGCTGGCGCTGATCACCACGTCGAGCTCGGCCGGGTCGGTGCCGGCGTGGGCCAGGCAGTCGGTGGCGGCGCCGACGGCCAGCGAGAGGGAGTCCTCGCCCTCGGACACGACGTGGCGGGCCCGGATGCCCGTGAGCCGTTCGAGGTCGATGGAGGTGCGGTGCCGGGTCGAGGCCATGAGGGCCTCGGTGGTGAGGATCCGGTCGGGGATGGCGACGCCGACCCCGGCCAGGCGGCTCCGGTAGGGGGCGTCGCTGCCCGGTCCCCCCTCCAGCGCCATCCAGGTCTCTCGGTCGGTCACGGGCCACCTCGCCCACGGCCCGCGGCGGGCGGGCCGATTCCAGGGTGCGGCGGGGCCGGCGGTGGCGACAGGGGCGAACGTCCCCAGGTCGATGGGCCGGCCGCCCGGTGCGGGAACGGGGCCGTCGTGGTAGGTGTCTCCCATGACCCCCACCGACGAACGGCGCGTCGTGCTCACCACCGGCGCCAACTCCGGCATCGGGCTCGCCACCGTGGTGGAGCTGGCCCGGCGCGGCTTCCGGTCGGTCGGCACCGTCCGGTCCCCGGCCAAGGCCCGCCGGGTGGCCGAGGCGGCCGGCGCCGCAGGCGTGACGGTGGAGACGGCCCTGCTCGACGTGACCGATGCCGAGGCCTGCGCGGCGGTGGTGGCCCGGTTCCGGCCCTGGGGCCTCGTGAACAACGCCGGGTTCTCCGTCACCGGGGCCCTCGAGGACATCGACGACGACGAGGCCCGCCGGGCCCTCGAGACCATGGTGCTGGCGCCCGTCCGCCTGGCGCGCCTCGCCCTCCCGTCCATGCGCGACGCCGGCGGGGGCCGGATCGTCAACATCTCCTCCATCTACGGGCTCACCACCACGCCGCTCACCGGCTGGTACCAGGGGTGCAAGCACGCCCTCGAGGGGCTGAGCGACGCCCTGCGCGCCGAGGTGGCGTCGGCGGGGGTGAAGGTCGTCCTCGTGGAGCCGGGCGGGTTCCGGACCGGCATCTGGCAGGAGGCCCAGGACGACGTGGCCGGACGCCAGGGCTCGCGCTTCGGGCCCGCCTACCGCCGCCTCGCCACCGGCACCCGCCTGGCCCAGCCCGTCATGGGGAGCCCGAGCCAGGTGGCCCGGGTGGTGGCCCGGGCGCTGCGCTCCCCGATGCCGCGCGCCCGGTACCTCGTGGGCTACGACGCCCGCACCGGCGCCGTGCTCGAGCGGGTCGTGCCCACCGCCGTGAAGGACGTCGTGAAGGACCGCCTCACCCGCGTCGTCCTCGGCCTCTGAAAGGCGGGAGCCTCAGCCCGGGCCGCCCGGGCCCCGGATGCGCCGGCCGGTGATCCGGGGGGAGGCGATCGCCACCCAGTGGCTCCGGTCGCCGGCGGCCCAGGGCTCGAGGGCGTGGGCCCGGAGGCGCTCCGACCAGGCGTCGACCCCCTCGGTGACGTCCCGGCCCACGCCCCGCACGAGGACGCTCCAGCCGGCGCGGTGCTCCTCGTCGATGTGGTCCACCTCGAAGGCGACCTTGCCGAGGGTGGCCGAGTCGAGCGTCGTCCCCGCCGCCGTCCGGACCGCCACCGTCCTGCCGTCCACCACGTAATTGACGGGCAGGGCCAGGGGCCCGTCGTCGGCCACCACGACGAGCCGGCCCACCGACCGCCCGGCCAGGAGGGCCAGGCACTCCGCCTCGGGGATCTCCTCGAGGGTCATCGG
>JAGWNV010000293.1 GCA_028872975.1 Acidobacteriota bacterium | reverse complement strand
CGAGACCCTCTACGGCTGGGCGTCGGCGGAGCTCTTCACCCAGGCGTTGCGGGCCGCCGGCGCCGATCCGACGCGGGCCAAGCTGGTCGAGGCGCTCGGCAAGGTCACGAGCTTCGACGCCGACGGCCTCATCCCCGAGGAGAACCCGTCGGCCAACGTGGCGGGCCACTGCTGGCTGCTGGCGCAGATCAAGGGCGGGAAGGTGGTCCGGGTGGCGCCCACCCCGCCCACGGGAGTCGTCTGCACCTCGGGCGGCTACCTGACGGCGCCGGGGTGGCAGCCCGAGCAACGCTGACCCGCTCGTGAGCGAGCTGGTCAGCCTGCTCGTCGCCGGTGTCGTCACCGGCTCCATCTACGCGGTGAGCGCCACCGGGCTGGTGGTCACCTACACCACCACCGGCGTCTTCAACTTCGCCCACGGCGCCATGGGCATGGTCCTGGCCTACGTCTTCTGGCAGCTCTGGCAGGGCTGGCACCTGCCGGCGCTGGCCGCCCTGGCGCTGGTGCTCCTCGTGGCCGCCCCCCTCCTCGGCCTCGTCGTCGAGCGGGTCGTCATGCGTCCGCTCCACAGCTCCCCCTTGAGCGTCCGCCTCGGCGTGACCCTCGGGCTGCTGCTCGTCCTCGTGGCCGGAGGCGAGAGCATCTGGCCCCAGGGCAACGTCTACAACGTGCCGGAGTTCTTCAACGGCCACAACGTCTCGGTGGCCGGCGTCGTCGTCTCCGTGGAGCAGCTCATCACCGTCGGCGTGGCCGTCGTCTGCGCCGTGGGGCTGCGGGTGCTGTTCACCCGGACGACGACCGGCGTCGCCATGCGGGCCGTCGTGGACGACCCGGGCCTGGCCCGCCTGGCCGGGACCTCGGCCACGCGGATCGCCTCCTACGCCTGGATGCTCGGGTCCTTCTTCGCCGGGCTGGCCGGGATCCTCCTCGCCCCCACCACCATGAACGTGCTGCTGCTCACCGAGCTCGTCATCTACGGCTACGCCGCCGCCGTGGTGGGGCGGCTGCGGAGCATCCCGCTCACCTTCCTCGGCGCCATCGTCCTCGGCGTGGCCACCAACCTCGTCATCGGCTACGTGCCCACGGGGGCCAAGTCGGACATCACCGACGCCCTCCCCATGGCCATGCTCCTCGTGGTGCTCCTCGTCCTGCCCGAGGTCCGCCTGGCCGTGGGGCGGCTCCCGCGCACGCAGATCCTGCGGCCGGCGTCGCTGCGCAACACGCTGATCGGCGGCGGGGGGGTGGTGGCGGTGTGCGCCGTGCTCGCCGTCGTGCTCCAGGGCGACAACCTCGTCACCCTCGGCGACGTCCTCGTGCTGTCGCTGGCCGGGCTCTCGCTGGTGCCCCTGTCGGGGTGGGCCGGCCAGGTGTCGCTGTGCCAGTTCACCTTCCTCGGCCTCGGGGCCCTCACCGCCCACTGGCTCGGGGGGGACTCCGTGGTGGGGGTGCTCGGCGCCGTCGCCCTGTGCGGGGCGGCCGGCGCCGTCGTGTCCCTGCCGGTGCTCCGGCTGCGGGGGCTCTACCTGGCCCTCGCCACACTGGCCTTCGCCGTGCTGATGGACAACGTCTTCTTCACCTCCACCGCCGTCATGGGAAGCGGGGGCACCGTGGCGGTGGGCCGGCCGGCCTTCCTGGCCGGCACCCGGGGCTTCGACGTGATGCTCGCCGCCGTCCTCGGCGCCTGCCTCGTCGGGGTGGGGGCGCTGCGCCGGGGCCGCTTCGGCCGTCGCCTCGTGGCCTCCGAGGCCTCCCCGGCCGGGTACGCCACCTTGGGGCTCGGCCTGTCGGTGACGAAGCTCGCCGTCTTCGCCTTCTCGGCCGCCCTGGCCGGCCTGGCCGGCGCCCTCTACGGGGGGCTGTCGGGCGCGGTGGGCGCCGCGCAGTTCCAGTTCCTCGAGAGCGTGGTGCTGTTCGTCGCCGTCACCCTGGCCGGCGGCAACCTGCTCTCGGCCGCCGTGGCGGCCGGGGTGTTCCTCGGCGTCGGCCCGGTCCTCGCCGCCCACGTGCCCCAGGTGCCGAACCTGGTGCAGCTGCTGGCCGGCATCGGCATCGTGTCCATCGGCCGGAACCCCCTCGGCGTGGGGCAGGTCTTCCTCCGCCTCCCCCGCCGGGCCCTGGAGCCCGCCCGTGCCTGAGCTCGCCGTCGAGTCGGTGACGGTCCGCTTCGGCGGGCTCCAGGCCCTCGACGACGTGAGCCTCCAGGTCGCTCACGGGGCCGTCACCGGGCTCATCGGTCCCAACGGGGCGGGCAAGACCACCCTCTTCGACGTGGTGACCGGGTTGCGGCGTCCCCAGGGGGGCCGGGTGCTCCTCGGCGGCGACGACGTGACGTCTCTGGCGCCCCACCAGCGGGCCCGGAGGGGGATCGCCCGCACCTTCCAGCGCCTCGAGCTCTTCGGCACCCTGAGCGCCCTCGAGAACGTGCAGCTCGCCGCCGAGGCGCGCCGGCGCCACGGGGCCACGGCCGTGGCCGAGGAGCTGCTCGGGCGCGTGGGACTGGCCGGGCGCGAGGGCGAGCCCGCCGACCTCCTCCCCACCGGCCAGGCCAGGCTGCTCGAGCTGGCCCGGGCCCTCGCCACGGCGCCGTCGGTGCTGCTGCTCGACGAGCCGAGCGCCGGGCTCGACGAGGCGGAGTCGAAGGCGCTCGGCGGCGTGCTCGCCGGGCTGGCCGCCGAGGGGCTGGCCGTGCTGCTCGTCGAGCACGACGTGTCGCTCGTCATGGAGCTCTGCCACCACGTGGTCGTCCTCGACGCCGGGCTCGTCATCGCCCGGGGGACCCCCGAGGCCGTGCGGGCCGACCCGGTCGTCCAGCACGCCTATCTGGGCGCCCCCGCCGACGCCATGGGAGCCCCGGGGGGCCCGGCCACACCGGCGCCGACCCCAGGCACACCGGCGCGCCCAGGGCGCCCGGGGGGCCCGGCCGGCCCGGCGCCGGGCGGGGGGGTCCCGGCTCTCGAGCTGGGCGGGGTCCGGGCCGGCT
>JAGWNV010000022.1 GCA_028872975.1 Acidobacteriota bacterium | reverse complement strand
TGGAGACGAGCGACACCATCTCCCCCGGGTAGCCGCCCAGGTTGTGGGTGAGGGCGAGGGTGCGGTCGGTCGTGATCTGCCGCTCGGGGGTCGCCTCGCCCCGGAGCTGGAGCCAGCACTCGAAGAACATCCGGAGCCCCGACGCGCCCACGGGGTGGCCGAAGCTCTTGAGGCCGCCGTCGGGGTTCACGGGCAGCTCCCCGTCACGGTCGAAGGTACCCGACAGCACCTCCTTCCACGCCGTGCCCCGCTCGGCGAAGCCGAGGTCCTCCATGAGGACCATCTCGGTCGGGGTGAAGCAGTCGTGGACCTCGGCCATGGCCAGCTGGTGGCGGGGGTCGGTGACGCCCGCCTGGGCGTAGGCGTCGTTGGCGGCGGCCTCGCACTCGGGGAAGTGGGTGTAGTCGTACTCGGGGTCGATGAGCCCCGAGCCGGTGCCGGTGGAGACGGCGAAGGCCTTGATGTAGATGGGCTTGTCGGTGTAGCGGTGGGCGTCCTCGGCCCGCACGACGATGGCGGCGGCCGCCCCGTCGGCGACCCCGGCGCAGTCGAAGACGCCGAGGCGCCCGGCCAGGCGCGGCGCCGAGAGGACCGTCTCCTTCGTGACGGCCTTGCGGAACTGGGCACGGGGGTTCACGGCCCCGTTGGCGTGGTTCTTGGTGGCGATGGCGGCGAGGACGTCCATGAGCTGGTCCTCGTCGAGGCCGTACTTCTTCGAGTAGGCGGGGACGATCATCGAGTACATGGCCGCGGCGGTGAGCGTCCGGGCCGTCCCGTCGCCGGCGGGCTTGGGCGAGGCGATGCCCTGGTACCCCCCGTCCTTCAGCTTCTCGGCGCCCACGGCCATGGCCATGTCGTAGGCGCCCGAGGCCACGGCGTAGGCGGCGGCCCGGAGCGCCTCGGAGCCCGTGGCGCAGAAGTTCTCCACCCGGCTCACCGGCTTGCCCTGGATCTGGAGCGGCCGGGCCAGGGTCATGCCGCTCGAGCCCGAGGTGGCCGTGCCGATCCAGTAGGCGTCGACGTCGTCCTTGGTGACCCCGGCCGAGGCGAAGGTGTCCAAGGAGGCCTCGACGATGAGGTCGTCGACGTCTTTGTCCCAGTGCTCGCCGAAGGGCGTGCACCCCATCCCGACGATCGCCACCCGGTCCTTGATCCCGTGCGATGCCACCGCTGTCGCCTCCTGTGTGTCAGCCGCCGTGCGCCTGGCGGACGGGGCGGGCCTTCCAGAAGTAGTCGTGGATCCCATCGGCGCTGTAGAGCCGGCGGAAGGTCATCTCCACCCGGTCGCCCATGCGGAGCGCGTCGGCGTCCACGTCGGTGAGCTCGACCGGGTACCGTCCCCCGCCCTCGAAGTCCACCACGGCGAAGACGATGGGCGGGCTGGGGGAGTAGGCGATGCGGTCGATGGTGAAGGTGGCGATGGTCCCCGGCGTCCCCGCCAGGCAGACGGGCTCCATGTCGTCGACGGCGCCACCTTGCATCGACACCCTCGACGGGGGGAGGTGGATGGCCCCGCTGGAACGGTCCCGGGAGCCGACGAACGCGTACTTCCAGTCCTCGGCCCGCCAGGCCGCCGGCGACTGCACCCGGAGGGGCTCGGGACGGCGGGGCGGCTCGGGGCTGAGCATGCCCCTCCAGGACAGGTACTTCCCGTAGGGGAGCTCGGCTCCGGTCGCCACCTGCTCGGCCACCGTGCGCGCCGGGGTCCACCCGGCGATGGCTCCTGTGGCCCGGAGCACGATCACCTCGGCGCCGTCGGCCAGGTGGACGAGGGCGACGGTCTGCCCCGGCTCGGCCTGTTCGAGGACCGAGGCGAGCAGGAGCGCCGGGTGGGCGGCGCCGGCCTGGCCCACCGAGGCGGAAAGGTCGTCGACCATCGCCCCGCTCTCCACGCCGAGCCTGGCCACGAGCGCCTTGGCCGCCCGGGCGTGCATGCCCGTCACCACCACCCGGTCGACAGCGGTGGCCTCCACTCCGGCGGCCTTGAGGCCCCGGGCCCAGGCGTCGCGCCCGAGGGGCAGGTAGCGGGTCTCGCCGAAGCGCTCCTCCCACACCTTCGACCGCCTCTCCCCCGGGGTCCGCCAGCGATCGGTGAACTCGTCGGTGGCCGAGGCGGCACCGAGCAGCTCGGCGATGACGGGGGCGCCGGGGCTGTCGTCGGCGACGAGCAGGCAGGCAGCGGCGTCGGCGCCGGCGACCTCGTCGGCACTGCCGGGCAGGCCGTCGCGCTGGTCGGCCACCACGAGAAGGGTGCTGCCCCCGCCGGCCAGGGCGGCGGCCAGGGCACCGACCCCCGATCGGAGGCCGCCCCCGAAGTCCAGGGCGGTGACCTCGGCGGGGAGGCGGAGGGCGGCGTGGATGGCGGTGGCGTTCGTCTTGTCGACGTAGGCCGGGGTCGGCGTCGAGAACCACAGGGCGCCGGGGGCGGCCGCCGGGACCGCCGCCAGGGCGAGACGGGCCGCCTCGAGGCCCATGGTCGTGGTGTCCTCGTCGTGGGAGGCGACCGCCCGGGTCCCCTTGCCCCCGCCCGAGCCCAGCAGCTCGGGCACGGCCGACCGCCGCAGTCGTCGGAACGGCACGTACCCGCCAGCAGTGACGATCCCTCGCATGGGCGCAGATGGTAGTGCGAAGCCTTTCCCTCCAAAAACCCAGGTTGCGGCGCAAATCCGCCCGGTGCCCGGAGGTCGGGTGCGAGGGGACTTTCTGCCCTGTCGGCAAGCGGGGTTGGGACCGGCAGGCTGCCGTCCAGGACCTCGGTGCATGCCGCCACCGCAACGAGGTGCAGGGGGGCGCAGAGCAGGGACCACGTCGCGTTCGCGGGTCCCTGCTTTCGCGTGGGGCCCGGTGCCCCGTCGCATCGTTGGGCGGCCCTTGTCCGCAATAGGGCCGAAGGACCCTGGGCCGGTGCCGGGCCCGTCCTGTGTGCTGGCAGGGAGCCCCCGCTCCGCCCGAATCGCCGTCTCAAGTGGGGGACTCCGAACAGGGGCCTGCCAGTCGTCCCTCGAACCGTGCAGGTCCCTGTTCCGCGTCCGGGCCTCAGCGCCCACTCCTGCCACACCGCCATGCAACAGGTGTAGTCACATGGTTAGCTGGAGGGGCTCCCGTCCCCGGGCCGCGTGCTCGGGGGTCACACCCACCAAGGGGAGCGGGCGCAGGGTCAGCGGGCGATGGGTGCGCGACCTGCCAACCACGGGTCGAACCCGACCCTGCGCCGCGCCCTCCCCCGGTCAGCCCTCCTGGCTCGTCCCCCCCGAGGCCCGGTGGAAGGCCCATTCGGCGCTCATCGTGGCGTCGGTGAGCGGCTCGCTGCTGAAGGGCCCCACCCGCGCCCCCCACCCGCAGGCGCACAGGAGCGTCCCGAGGTAGGAGCCGTCGTCCTGGGCCTCGAGCTCCCGCCGGGTGAGTTCGTGCGCAATGGCCATTGCACATGGAGCATCACCGGGGGGCCTTCACCCCGGATAGGGCCTTTCGGCCCTACGTGCCGCCTCGGGGGGCTGGCGGGGGATCGCCGGCGGCGGGGTCAGGACGCCTTGGCGCTCGCCCGGACGGTTCCCTGGCCGCTCCCCTCGTGGGCCGCCCACTCGGTGGCGAGGACGTCGGCGACGACGTATCGAGCGCCGAACGGACCCGCGTGCACCGCCCAGCCACAGGTGCAGGCCAGGGACCCCGTCCAGGCCAAGTCACCCCGGCGGGCCACGGTCCTGTGGTCGACGGCGTGCTTGCCCCCCATGGGGACAAGCGTGTGCCTCCGGGCGGGGGGCCTGCAACCCCCCGTGCGCACAACGCACGGTGTGTGGTGGCTGACGGCGGAGCGTGGCGGCCCGGGTCACAGGCGGGGCCGGGGCGGCGGAAATCGGCCCCGGCCTGGCCGTTCCCCGGGCGGGCCGGGCCGGAGGGGGGAAGTAGTATCTGACGGTCAGTCAGAAACCGGGCGGCGGGGCCGCCGCCCGGGGGAACGGGGCCGGATGGACTTCGAGTTCTCAGCCGAGCAGCTGTCGTTCGTGGAGGAGGTCGAGCGGTTCCTCGACGACCACGACGACCCCGAGGTCTTCGACCTGACCCGGGAGAACATGGCCCAGATCGTCGACACCCCCAAGCGGCGGGCCTTCATGGCCGAGGTCGGCCGGCGGGGATGGCTGGGGATCACCTGGCCCAAGGAGCAGGGCGGCCAGGACGGGGACGGGGTCTACGAGTACCTCCTGAACGAGGCCCTCGCCCGCCGGGGCGGGCCCCAGATCGGCAAGGGCGTCGGCATCATCGGCAAGACCCTGATCCGCCACGGCAGCGAGAAGCTGAAGGCGGAGTTCCTGCCCAAGATCCTCCGCAACGAGGTCGAGTTCGCCGTGGGGTACTCCGAGCCCAACGCCGGGTCCGACGCCGCCTCCATGCAACTCCGGGCCACCCGAGACGGCGACGGGTGGCGGCTCAACGGCCAGAAGACCTGGACCACCTCGGCGCATTTCGCCGAGTGGTACTGGGTCGGCGCCCGCACCGACCCCGAGGCGCCCAAGCACTTCGGGATCACCCTCTTCCTCGTCCCTCTCGACCAGCCCGGCATCACCGTGAAGCCCATCTGGACCATGGGTGACGAGCGGACCAACGAGGTGTACTTCGACGACGTCTTCGTCCACGACGACTACGTGGTGGGGGAGCTCAACCACGGCTTCCAGTACATCTCCGAGGCGCTCGACCTCGAGCGGTTCACCCTGTTCACCTTCTCGCCCATCGCCCAGCGCCTCGAGCTCCTCACCTCCTACGTCGCCTCGGCCAGGCGCGACGGGGCGCCGGTGCGCGACGACGCCGTGGTGCGGGCCCGCTTGGCCCGCCTCGCCACCCAGGCCGAGGTGGCGCGCGTCCTCGGGCTCCGGTTCGTCCACGCCTCGACCAAGGGGGGCGCCCCGCCGACCAGCCAGGCGTCGGAGTACAAGCTGTACGCCACCGAGCTCTCCAAGCGGCTGGCCGACGCCTCGATGGACATCGCCGGCCCCGGGTCGCAGCTCCGGGTGCGGACGGCCGACGCCCCCATGGAGGGCCGGGCCGAGTCGACCTACCGGTACACGGTGATCGACACGATCGGCGGCGGCTCCTCGGAGATCCAGAAGAACATCATCTCCCGCCGCAAGCTCGGGCTCCCCAAGAACTTCTGAGATGGTCGCGGCCGCCCACCAGGCCCCCGGGCCGCTCAGCGGGGTCACCGTCCTCGACCTCTCGACGGTCGGCCCGGCGTCGCGCTGCACGCGGCTGCTCGCCGACTACGGGGCCGCGGTCGTGAAGGTGGGCCCGGTCCCCGGTCCCGACGCGCCGGGCACCACGCCGCCGCCGCACGCCTACGCGGCGGGCCGGGGTACCCGGCGGCTGTGTCTCGACCTCCGGCGTCCCGAGGGCCGCGACGCCTTCTTGGACCTCGCCTCGGGGGCCGACGTGGTGGTGGAGAGCTTCCGGCCCGGCGTGGTGGCCCGTCTCGGCATCGGCTACGAGGCCGTCCGGGCCCGGAACCCCGGGATCGTCTACGTCTCGACGAGCGGCTACGGCCAGGAGGGCGCCCGCGCCGGCTGGGCCGGCCACGACCTCGACTACCTCGCCGTCGGGGGCTACCTCGCCATGACCGAGCCCCTCGGCGACGGCAGGCCGCCGCTGCCGGGGGCCACCATCGCCGACTCGGCGGCGGGCGGGATGCAGGCGGCGCTCGCCGTGTGCGCCGCGCTGGTGCGCCGGGGAGCCGGTGGCGAGGGGACCTACCTCGACGTGGCCGTGGCCGACGGGGTGCTGTGGCTCATGTCGCTCGTGCTCGAGGAGGAGCTGGCCGGGGCGGGTACCCCGGTCCCCGGCCACGACGTGCTGTCGGGCCGCTACGCCTGCTACGGGACCTACGCCGCCGCCGACGGCCGGCACGTTGCCGTCGCCGCCATCGAGCCCAAGTTCTTCGCCAACCTCTGCGCCGCCCTCGGATGCGGGCAGTGGGCCGCCGCCCAGTACGACGAGGGCTGCCAGGAGGAGCTGCGGGCCGTGCTGGCGGCGGCCTTCCTCCGGCGTCCCCGAGACGACTGGGCGGCCGAGCTGGCCGGGGCCGACACCTGTGTGGCGCCGGTCCTCGCCGTGGAGGAGGTGGCCGCCGACGGCGCCTTCGCCGCCCGGGGCGCCTTCGTGGAAGCCCGCCGGCCGGACGCGGCGGCCTTCCGCCAGCTGGCTCCGGTCCTGGCCGGCATGCCCAGGCCCCCGGGACCCGTCGAGGTCCCCGGCCCGGGGACCGACACCGAGGCGCTCCTCGCCGCCGCCGGGTACCCGCCGGCGCGTGTCGGCGAGCTCCTCGCCGCCGGGGTGGTGGCATGAGCACCACCGTCCCCGCCGAGATCGCGGCGCGCCTCGACGTGCCCCAGTACGAGGAGGAGGGCGAGTTCCCCGTCGAGCGGGGCTACGTGTGGACCACCTGCGCCTCGGTCGAGAACGGCAACCCCCTCTTCTGGGACGACGAGGTGGCCGAAGAGCTCACCGGCGGGCCCATCGCCCCGCCCACCATGGTCTCGGTGTGGTTCCGGCCCCATCATTGGGCCCCGGGGCGGACCGCCGAACGCCTTCCCCTCCAGGTCCACTTCGACCTGAAGGAGGCCCTCGGGCTCCCCGAGGCGGTCATGACCGAGAACACCATCGTCTTCCACGAGCCGGTCCGCCCCGGTGACCGCCTCCGTACCCACCAGGTGCTGCGGTCGGTGAGCGACGAGAAGGCCACCAAGCTCGGCACCGGCCGGTTCTGGGTCATCGACGTGGAGTACCGCAACCAGCACGGCGACCTCGTGGCGGTGGAGAGCTACACCGGCTTCGGCTACAGGCGGGACCTCCCGTGAGCCACGCCCCCGCCCTCGTGCTGGGATCGGTGGCCGAGGGCGACGTGCTTCCCGTGCTCGCCTATCCGGTCACGGCCACCACCGTGGTGCTCGGGGCCCTGGCCAGCCGGGACTGGCGGCCCATGCACCACGACAAGGACTTCGCCGTCGAGCGCAACGGCACGCGCGACATCTTCCTGAATACGCCCAACCAGGCGGCCTGGTTCGAGCGCTACGTCACCGACTGGACCGGCCCCCACGGCCGGTTGGGGCGGGTCACCTTCCGCATGAAGGGCTCGGTATTCCCCGGCGACAC
Source organism: Acidobacteriota bacterium (assembly GCA_028872975.1). Taxonomy (GTDB): domain Bacteria; phylum Actinomycetota; class Acidimicrobiia; order Acidimicrobiales; family UBA8190; genus UBA8190. Next base: position 9,454 of record JAGWNV010000022.1, on the reverse strand, counting down.
CATGGAGCTGCACGGCACCGTCGAGGACGTCGGCGTGGACGACGTCGGCTGCGGGTGGGTCCAGCTGGCCGTGACGCTGCGCGTGGGAGACGAGGAGAAGACGACCTGCGCCATGCGGGTCGCCGTCCCCGTCGACGAGAACGACAACCCGTGGCGCCGGCGCGGCGACCAGTGGCGACCGTGAGGAGCTGAGCGTGCTCGACCTGGAGTTCACCGAGGAGCAGGAGATGCTGCGCGACACCGTGCGCGGCGTGTGCAGCACCTACAGCCCCCTCGAGGTGGTGCGGGCCCTCGAGGACGACCCGGTCGGGTACCCGCCCGAGCTGTGGAAGCAGCTCGGGCAGCTCGACGTCGTCGGGCTCCTCCTCCCCGAGGCCCACGGCGGGGCGGGGATGTCGCTTCTCGAGGGGGTCGTGCTCTACGAGGAGCTCGGCCGGGCCCTCGCCCCGGTGCCCCACTTCGTGAGCGCCGTGCTGTGCGGCCGCCTCCTCGCCGCCGCCGGATCGGCCGAGCAGCAGGCGCGCTGGCTCCCGGCGCTGGCCTCGGGCGAGGAGGTGTGGACCGTCGCCTGGCTCGAGCCCGACGGCGGCTACGGGCCCCGGGGCGTGGCCATGGAGGCAGAGGCGTCCGGTGGGGGGTTCCGGCTCCGGGGCACCAAGCGCCACGTGGCCTTCGCCTCCTCGGCGGCGCGACTGCTCGTCCTGGCCCGCACCGGGGAGGACGCCGAGGACGTGGACCTCTTCGTCGTCGACCCCGCCGCCGCCGGCGTGCGTATGGACCAGCAGCACTCCATCGCCTCCGACACGCAGTACGAGGTGACCCTCGACGGCGTCGAGGTCGGGGCCGGGGACCGCGTCGGTCCCGCCCGTTCGGGCTGGGGGGCGTGGGAGTCGGTCATGTACGAGGCCGTCGTCCTCGCCGCCGCCCAGGCCATCGGCGGTGCCCGCCAGGCCCTCGACATCACCGTGCAGTACGCCAAGGACCGCCAGCAGTTCGACAAGCCCCTCGGTGCCTTCCAGGCCATCGCCCACTACCTCGCCGACGCCGTGACGGCCGTCGACGGCGGGGCCTCCCTCGTGCACGAGGCGGCCTGGGCGCACGGGGCGGGGCGGCCCGAAGCCCGCCGGCTGGCGGCCATGGCCAAGCTCTTCGCCTGCCAGACCTACCGGGACGTCACCGCCATGGCCCAGCAGGTCTTCGGGGGCATCGGGTTCACCGTCGAGTTCGACATCCAGCTCTACTTCCGCCGGGCCAAGGCGCTCCAGCTCTCGTGGTGGGACGACAGGACCCTCGAGGAGAAGGTGGCCGCCGCCGTGCTGGAGGGCGCCGGCCTCTGAGGGTTCAGAGCGACAGGACCCGGTGGCCGGCGCCGAGGGCGAGGGGGACGAGGAGCACCACGGCGAGCACCCCCAGCCTCCGGCGCGTGCCGAGCAGCACCACGACGGCGAAGAGATAGGGCTCGACGAGGGTCCGAAGGTCGTTGTGGTCGCCCCAGACGTAGGCGGAGTACGTGCACATGCCGAGGGCGTAGAGCACGAGGGCGAGCCGCTCGTGGGGAGGCGCCTCGCTGGCGCGGACGCTCCACAGGGCGGCGGCGACGAAGAGGGCCAGGACGGCGAGCTCCACCAGCCAGATGTCGACGGCGGCGTGGTGCGGGGAGAGCTGGCCCAGGCTGCTGGACAGGGCGTGGAGCAGCGGGCGCAGGAGCGCCCCCGAGTTGTCCCGGAGGTTCGAGGCGAAGGGCACGGTGGAGGTCTCCGCCCAGCACACGAGCTGCCAGCCGGCGAAGGCGACGAGGGGGAGGGCCCAGGCGGCGTCGGCCCGGCCCGGCCGGGCTCGCCCCCGGGCCATCTCGACGAGCCGGACGACCCCCAGGGCCCCCGCCGCCACGAGGACCGTCTCGCGGCTCAGGACCCCGACGGTGAAGGCCGCCCCGGCCAGGACCGGGCGCCGCTGGCGGGAGGCGAGCAGGCCGCCGACCATGGCCGCCGCCGCCAGGGGCTCGGTGAGGTCGCGGCCCAGGCTGAAGACGAAGCCGCTGAAGCCCACGAGGAGCAGGCCCCACAGGGCGTGGCGCCCGGACCGGCGCGCCAGTACCCCGGCCATGGCCCCGAGGGCGGTGAGCGACAGCACGTTGACGGCGACGAGCGACCAGACGACGGCGCCGGGGCGCCCCAGGGCGAGGAGCCAGGACAGCGCCGGGTAGGCGATGCGCTCGAGCCTGAAGGGGGCGTCGAGGGTGATGCCGTAGGCGGTGTGGTGGAGGTCGGCCGGATCGAGGGCGAGGCGGAAGTAGAACTGCCCGTCGTAGCCGATGCCGTGGATGAGCTCGAGCGCCCGCGGCACGCGCCCGGCGTGGGAGTAGGGGGGCGCGGCCAGGACGAAGTGACTGATCCGGCCCTTGGCGGCGAGGGCCAGGCGCAGGAGGACGAAGGCCGAGGCGCCGGCCAGGGTGACGAGGCCCGTCGCCCAGGGGCTGTCGAGCCGGGAGGCCCACTGGCGCCGGTGGCGGGGGCGACCGCCACGGTCCGACGGCGTCACGCCCGGCGACTGCACAGGGCCCCCCGCCCCCGCCGACATCGGCCCCGTCAGCCGAGGGAGAAGGGCTCGGTACCGGTGGCCTGGGCGGGCTGGCCGCCGGCGGCAGCCCAGGACCAGGTGCCGACGGCGGTGTAGCTGCCCGCGGGGGCGGCGGCCGTCCCGCCCGCCGAGGGCACCCGGTCGTCCCACGCCGCCGACAGCGTCTCCACCTGGCCGGGGCTGAGCACCCGCCCGGCCGGGGTCGAGCACTGCTCGGCCTGGCCGGGGGCGGGCCACACCTGGCCCGAGGCGCTCTCGACGGCGATCGTGTCGGGGCAGGGACGGCCGCTCACCGCCACAGGCTGCCAGCTACAGGGGGCCAGGTCGCGGAGCACCGACTCGACCTCGGTGATCCCTCCACCCCCCGACACCGTCACCGTCACCGTCAGGTCCTGGCGCCCGCAGGGCCCGAGGGGGGCGGCCGTGGCGGCGACGGTCGAGGGAGGTGCGGTCGCCACGGGCGGCGGTGCGGTGGTGGGGGGCGAGGTCGTCGTCACGTGCACGGGTGGGGGGACCGTCGTGGCGGGCGGCAGGGCACTGCGGGCGGACTGGTCGCTGGCCCGGACGGCCACGAAGCCGAGCACGACCCCGACGGCGAGGAGGGCGGCGAAGAGCGACGTCGTGAAGCCGGGTCGGTGCGGGACCGGGCCCCGGGAGGCCACCGACGACCAGAGTCGTCCGAGGCCCGCTCGCCAGTGTGCCGCCACCCCGTCCCTCCTGGCCGGCCCGCACCACCCGGGGCAGGCCGGCGCCGCCGGCGGGGAATTCTAGGGGAGGTCCGGCGCGTCGGCCCAAAGGCCGGCGCCGGTGGAGTTCAGCGCGGCCCGGACGCGGTGCCGGCGTGCTCGAGGCCGAGGGCGAAGCCCTCGAGGAAGGTCCCGGCCTCGTCCATCCGGGGGTAACGGTCGACCATGGCCCGAAAGCGCGGCGAATGGGCGGCCTCCTCGAGGTGGGCGAGCTCGTGGACGAGGACGGCGTCGAGGACCCAGTCCGGCACCATCCGCAGCCGGTCCGACACCCGGATGTCCCGGCTCCCGATCGAGCACGATCCCCACAGCCGCCGCTGGTTGGAGACCCACCTGATCGAGCTGGGCAGGCCGCCGTCGAGGTAGCGGCCGGCCAGCTCGGCGGCCCGGCGGGACAGCTCCTCGTCCGACGACCGGCGATGGGGCTGCTGGGCGAGCACCCTGCGGACGAGACTCTGGACCATCTCGTCGCTCTCGGGCGGCCGCATCCAGGCGGGGAGGACGACGACCACGGTGTCGGCCTGCCAGTAGGCCGTCGCCGTCTTGCGCCGCCGCTGGCTCCTGCGGACCTCGACGGGGGGATGCGGCGGCCGGGGATCGAGCATGGCCGCCATCTTGGTCGGCGGCTGTGCCGGCGGGGGTGGATCGCCGCCGCCGGGGCGGCTCCGGCGGGGGCTACCAGCGCTTGCGGCGGCCGCTCTCCTCGAGGGCGGCGAGGTAGCGGTTGTAGGCGGCGAGCTCCTCGTCCTCCTCCTCGTCCGGCTCCGGCGCCGCCCCGAGGTCGGGGCCGGCCTTCTCCGCCGCCACCGGAGCGGGGGCGTCCTCGTGGATGAGCTTCCACCAGACATGGACGAGGTAGCCGGCGAAGATCGGCCACTCGAAGACGTAGGCCCAGCTGAGGCTGTTGCCACCCACCGCCCTCGTCACCTGCCAGTAGCACATGGCCAGGAAGGCCGGCACGAGCAGCCAGGTGCACACCGTCAGCCAGACGTCGCGCCTCGTCATGGCCGGCATCAGCCGGCGGCGAAGGGGACCGAGGCGTAGCCGTGCACGTTGCTCTGGTGCACCCGGCACGCCTCGGCCTCGTCCACCTGGTAGCGGGGGAAGAGCGCCGCGAACTCCTGGAGGCCCACCCGGCCCTCGAGGCGGGCCAGGGCGGCGCCCAGGCAGAAGTGGAGGCCGTGACCGAAGCCGGCGGCGAGGTGCGTGGGGCGCCCGATGTCGAAGCGGTCGGGGTCCTCGTACTCGCGCTCGTCGCGGTTGGCCGCCCCGGTGACGAGGAGCACACGGCTGCCCTCGGGCATGACCGTGCCGTGGACCTCGACGTCGCGGGTGAGCACCCGCCCCTGGTACTGCGAGGGCGCCCAGTAGCGCAGGCTCTCCTCGACCGCCCCGGCGGCGAGGGAGGGGTCGGCGCAGAGCGTCTCCCACTCCTCGGGCCAGCGGCCGAAGAGCACCACGGCGTTGGCGAGGAGCTTGGTGAGGGTCTCGGTGCCGGCCATGCCGATGAGCGAGCAGAACCCGATCACCTCCTCGTCCGACAGGCGCGACGTCTCGCCTCCTTCGCTGACCTCGGCCTCGCACAGCCGGCTCATGAGCCCGTCGTCGGGCGCCTTGCGCTTCTCCTCGAGCAGGGCCGCCCAGTACACGGTCATCGCCGCCATGGCCTCGATGGCCTCACCGGTGATGTAGGGGGGGTCCTCGGAGCGCTCGAGGGCGGTGTCCATCTCGTGGCGCAGCTCGTTGCGGTCGGCGCGGGGCACGCCGATGAGCTCCATGATCACGTCCATGGGGAGCAGGGCCGAGAACTGCTCGACGAAGTCGCCGCCGCCCCCGTCGGCGAGCGGTGCCAGGTACCCCTGCGCCGTCTCCCTGACGAAGGGCTCGAGGGCGGCCACCGACCGGGGGGTGAAGGCGCGGCTCACGAGCCTGCGGTTCACGTCGTGCTCGGGGGGGTCCATGTGGATCATCATGGGGAGCATCCCCCTGGTGTTGATCCGCTCCACGGTGGTGCCCTCGACGGAGCTGTAGAGCTGCGGCTGCTGGGAGGCCTCGACGACGTCGGCGTAGCGGCTCAGGGCGAAGAAGTCGATCTCGGCGTTGTGGTAGCAGGGCGCCTCGTCCCGCAACCACCGGTACACCGGATAGGGGTCCTCCTGGAATTCCCGGGAGAACGGGTTGAGCTCCACGCCGTCCATGTTCCCAACCCCAGCACACGCCCTGCAATCGGGCGTACCATTGGCGCCTCCGGAGGGGAGGGGGACGTGGCCGACGACGTGATCTTCGACGCTCTGGCCGCCTCGGAATTGTTCGGGGGCCTGGCGCCCAAGCAACTGAAGGCGATCCAGAAGGCGGGCCGGGAGATGTCATTCCCGGCCGGGACCGAGCTCGTCGTCGAGAACGACGAGGCGGGGCGGTTCTTCCTCATCGTCGAGGGGAAGGCCGAGGTGATGGTGGGCGGGGAGACCCGCGCCACCCTGGGCCCGGGCGCGGCGGTGGGCGAGCTGGCCCTCATCGACGGGGGTGCCCGGTCGGCCACCGTGACCGCCGCCACCGACCTGCGGACGTTCTCCCTGGCGAGCTGGAGCTTCCGCCCCTTCCTGCGCGAGCCCGACGTGGCCAACGCCGTCATCGAGCTCCTGTGCCGGCGGCTGCGGTCCGCCAACGCCGCCGCCTCGGGCCCGAAGACCTGACGGCGCCGGCCGCCACCGGCCCTCGCCCGCCGGTCTCGCCCGCTCCTCCTCAGACGGGCGCCTCGAGCGGCAGCCGGGGTGCCCGGGTTGGTGGCGCTGCATCCCGGAGGGCGGCGAGCAGGTCGTCACGGAGCCCCCGGCGGGCCGGGTCGTCCCACAGGTTCGCCTGCTGCAGGGGGTCCTCGCCGAGGTCGTAGAGCTCGCCCTCGGTGCCGTCGTGCACGGCGCCGGGGCGGTAGGCGGTGCAGACCCACCCGCCGCGGGTGATGGTCCGCAGGTGGACGTCTGTGCCGAAGAGGGCGCTGTCCCATTCGGTGAGGACCTGCTCGAAGCGGCGTGCCACGGCGTCGTCCTCGTCGGCGGGCAGTGGCCGGCCCTGCATCCACCCCGGGGGGTCGATCCCGGCGATGGTGCAGAAGGTCGGCGCCAGGTCGACGAGCCCCACGGGCCGCCGGACCACCGCCGGCGCCGCCCCCGCCGACGGCGCCGGTCGCCAGACGAGCGGCAGCCGCATCAGGGCGTCCACGTGGTAGGGGCCCTTGAAGAGCAGCCCGAAGTCTCCCTGGAGCTCGCCGTGGTCGGTCGAGAAGACGACGTCGGTGTCGGGGCCCCACCCCCGCTCCTCGATCCGGGCGAGCACCCGGCCCAGGGCCTCGTCGACGAGCTCGCACTCCACGGCGTTGCGGGCGTTCACCTCCCGGACCTGGTCGGCGGTGAGGGTGGCCGGCACCCAGCGGGCCGGGGCCTCGTAATTGGAGACGAGGGCGCCGTCGTACCAGAGGCGCCAGTGACGGGGCTTGGCGTCGAGGATCCGCTCCCGGTCCGCCGCGTCGGCCGGGTAGCCCGCCGGCAGGGGCACCTCGCGCCAGTCGACGCGGTGCATCTCGGACTGGGGCGGGTCCCAGGGATGGTGGGGGTCGGGGAAGCTCATCCAGCAGAACCAGTCGTCGCCGGCGTCGAGGCCGTCGAGCCAGGCGATGGTCCGGTCGGCCACCCAGTCGGTGTGGTACCAGCCCCGGTCGATCGGGTTCACCCCGACCTGCGGGGCGCCGGTGTCGCCGCCGCCGGCGGCGCTCACCTGGAGGGCGTCGTCGAGCACCCGGTAGTAGGCGCCCATGGCCTCGGGATGGGCGGCGGCGAGCCAGCGGGTGTAGTGGAGGGTCCCGGCCGGCCCGTGGGTGGCGAACTCCAGGTGCTCGAAGCCGCGGTGGGTGCCGGCCGGCGCCGTGGTGCCGGCCTGGCCGAGGGCGTTCTCGGGGAACCGGAGGAAGGGGTCGAAGTAGGGCTCGAAGTGGGCCTTGCCCACGAGGGCGGTGCGGTACCCGGCGTCGTGGAGCACGCCGGCCACCGACGGGGCGTCCTCGGGCAGGGCCACCCCGTTCATCCAGACCCCGTGGGTGGAGGGATGCTGGCCGGTGAGGATCGTCGACCGGGACGGCATGCAGACCACCGACTGGGGATGGGCGCGCTCGTAGCGGACGCCGGCAGCGGCCAGGGCGTCCACCACCGGTGTGCGGGCCAGGGCCCCGCCGTTGCAGCCCAGGGTGTCGTAGCGCTGCTGGTCGGTGGTCACGAAGAGGATGTTGCGCCGCCGCCCGGTCACCGGCCCGGCTCCTCGGTCATGGCCCGGAGGCGCTCGAGGGCGGCGGCCGCCGCCCCGCCCAGCACGAGGGCCATCACCGAAGGCTCGGCGTCGACGCTGTAGACGACGAGGCTCGTGCCGTCGCCGAGGTCGTGGACGTCGACGGTGCTCAGGTGCTCGCGGAACAGCGGAGCGGTGATGCGGTACTGGAACCGTCGCTGGAGCCGGTCCACGGTGAGGAGCTGCTCGGGCATCGAGAGGCCGGCGTCGGTGGTCACCACCCGCTCGTCGCCGTCGACGGTGCACGACGCCACCCCGGGGAACCATTCGGCCAGCCGGCCCGGGTCGCCCACGATGGCCCAGAGGTCGTCGGCGGGCCGGCCGATGCGCAGCTCGCTGCGCACCGAACCCCGGGCCGCCGTCACGGGCGGGCCCCGGCGGGGTCCCCGGCGAAGAGGGCGGAGAGCGCCGGGCGGAGCGCGGCGCCGGCTCGGGTGGGGGAGAGGCCCTGGGCATGGCGGAGGAGCTCGTAGGACTCGAAGGAGCAGAGCACGTCGGCGGCGGCCAGGGCGGCGTCGGCGGCCTCGTGGTCCATGGACCGGAGCTCGGGGGAGAAGAGGAGACGGAGCTGGCGGCGGAGGTAGGCCCGGCTCCTCGAGAGCTCCTCGGCCAGAGCCGGGTGGAAGGGGGCCCCGAGGCGCGCCACCGCCGCCGCCGGCGCCACCGCCGCATAGAGCCGTAGGCGCTGGCCGACGAGGGCGGAGACCCTGGTCACCAGCGGGTCCCCGGGCGCGGCGTCCACGCCCAGGAGGGGCAGGGCCTCCTGTTCCTGGCGGGCCACGGCCGCCCGGCAGAGGTCGTCGACGTCGTCGAAGTAGCGGAAGAGCGACCGGGGGGAGAGCCCCGCCTGCTCGGCGATCTCGGCCGAGCTGGGGCGGAGGTTGCCGCCTCGGTAGAGGGAGAGGAGGGCCTCGACGACGGCCTGCCTGTTGCGCTCGCGGCGGAGGCGCCTGCCGTCGAGCTCGGGGTCGGTGCTGGTGACGGTCACCGGCGCGGCTCGGCCCGGAGCACCCGGCTGAAGTCGATGACCTGGCCCCGGTCGATGCTCACCCAGTCCCGGCCCTCCAGGTAGGGGAGGAAGGCCTCGGCCAGGTAGGCGGTGTCGGCGCCGGTCTTCGGGCGCTGGAGCTCGTAGAGGTGGGGGAACTCGGTCCAGGCGCACACGGCGTCGAAGAGCCTGACGGCGGCGTCCCCGGTGGGGGGGTCGACGAGGACGGGCCCGAAGAGGCACTGGCCGTCGGGGAAGAACAAGGTGGGGACGCCGTAGCCCCCGGCCTCGACGACGCGGCGGTGCTCGGCGAAGACCTCGTCGCCGGTGGTGGGGTCGGCCACCGCCTCGTCGACCCAGGCGGGGTCGAGGCCCATCTCCTCGAGCAGCTGCCGGGCCACCTCGGGCCGGTGCGGTTTTCGGCCGTGCTCGTGGAGGGCCTCGCCGGCCACCGCGTACCAGGCGTCGAGGAGGGCCATGTCGCGCCGGCGCAGCCAGGCGCCGATCCGCATCATCGACCACCCGTAGGACCAGGGACGCTCCCAGGGGTGCTTCTTGCCCTCGGCGCGGTTGATCTCTTCCAAGGAGAAGAAGCGCCAGTTCACGACGAGGCCGGTCTCCTCGCGCACCGACCGTATCCAGCGGGCCCCCTGGTAGGCGAAGGGGCACATGAGGTCGAAGTGGAAGTCCACCGACGCCGGGCGGTCGGTCGGACCGGGTGCCATCGTGCCGAGGGTAACTCTTGACAGTGTCTCTGACAAGTGATTGTCTGCGGCGGACCAGGGCGAGGAGGTCCCCCGATGGC
>JAGWNV010000292.1 GCA_028872975.1 Acidobacteriota bacterium | reverse complement strand
GAGTCGGCGGCCTGCGGCACGCCCGTCGTGGCCGCCGCCGTGGGGGGGCTCACCACCCTCGTCGACGACGGCCGCACCGGGTTCCTCGTCGAGGACGGCGACCCCCCGGCCTACGCCGAGGCCGCCGAGGTGGTCCTGGGCGACACCCTCCTCGCCGAGCGGATGTCCACCGCGGCGGTGGTCCGGGCCCGGCGCTACACCTGGGCGGCCTCGGCGTCGGTGCTCCGGGCCACCTACGAGGAGCTCGCCGTGGGCAACCTCGTCGAGTGCGGCTAGAGGGCGCCGGCGCGTCGTCGGTGCCGACCGGCGTCCCCGACGCCGAGCGCCGCCAGGGCTGCCGGGCGCTCGTCGACGCCTGGGCGGCGGCCCGGCTGGCCGAGGGCGGCTCGCTCGTGGCCGTCGACCGCGACCCCGAGGGCGACCGGTGGTACCTGCGCCTGGCCGGCACCGAGAAGGAGTTCGTGACCGTCTGGCTCACCATGCGCCAGCGGACGCTGCACCACGAGGCGCAGCTGATGCCCGCCCCCGAGACGAACGTCGAGGCCACCTACGAGTACCTGCTGCGCCGCAACGCCGGGCTCAAGGGGGCGCGCTTCGCGCTTGGCCCCGAGGACGCCGTCTACCTCGTGGGCGAGGTGCCGCTCGTGGCGCTCGACGAGGACCAGCTCGACCGCATCCTGGGCAGCTCCCTCGCCTACGTCGACGACGTCTTTCCCACGGCCATGACCATCGGCTTCGCCGGCCGGTACCGCCGCCGGCGTCGCTGAGCGACGTCCCCGACGACGCGGCGCGCGCACCCGGGCGGGGGGCGGGGGCAGCCGGTAGTCTCCGCCCGCGGCCCGAGGGGCTGGGACGGACGTTGATCGGGGAAGTGCAACTGCCGTCCACGGTTCCTCGGGCCGCGTCGCGCCCGGCCGCCCCGTTAGTGTCGCCGGCCGTGTCCTCTGTGCGCCTGCTCGTCGTCGGCGGGGGGAACATGGGCGGGGCGCTGGTGCGGGGCCTGCTCGCCGCCGGCTGGGCGCCCGACGCGCTGGCCGTGGCCGAGACCGACGCCGGCCGGCGCCGGGCGCTCGAGGCGCTCGTGCCCGGGGTGGCGGTGGGCGCGGCGCCGGTGGCGGCCGACGGCGCTGTGGTGGCCGTGAAGCCTCAGGTCGCCGAGCCCGCCTGCCGGGCCCTGGCCAATGCAGCGGTGCCGCGGTGGCTCTCGATCATGGCCGGCGTCCCCCTGGCCCGCCTCGAGGCGTGGGCCGGCCCCGCCGTCGCCGTCGTGCGCGCCATGCCCAACACGCCCGCCCTCGTGGGGGCGGGCATCACCGCCGTCGCCCCGGGTACCCGGGCCGGGGAGGCCGAGCTGGCCTGGGCGGCGGAGGTCCTGGGGGCGGTGGGCGAGGTGGTCCGGGTAACCGAGGAGGACCTCGACGCCGTCACGGCCGTGTCGGGCTCGGGGCCGGCCTACGTCTTCCTCCTCGCCGAGGCCATGGCCGAGGCCGGGGAGGCGGCGGGTCTCGAGCCGGAGCTGGCCCGCCGGCTGGCCCGGTCCACCGTGGCCGGGGCGGGCCGGCTGCTGGCCGGGCCGGAGGCCGATCCCCGGGCGCTGCGGGCCCAGGTGACCTCCCCGGGGGGGACCACCGAGGCCGCCGTCGGGGCCTTCGAGGAGGGGGGCCTGCGGGCCCTCGTGGCCACCGCCGTCCAGGCCGCCGCCGCCCGGTCTCGTGCGCTGGCGAACGAGGGGCCCTGACTGGGCGTTTTTCTGGCGTGGGGCGGCAATTCCGGCCCTGGGCCCTTTCGAACTTCTGCCACATTGGCGTACAGTCGCCTCAGGGCGGAGAGGGGTGATTCCACTGAGTGCCAACGAGGGGACGACCGCCCGCTACCTGACCGTGCGCGAGGTGGCGGGCATGCTGCGAGTGTCGAACATGACGGTGTACCGGCTGATCAACGCCGGCGAGCTCCCCGCCGTGCGGGTGGGCAAGTCCTTCCGGCTCCGGGAGGACGACGTCGACCGGTACCTGGCGGCCCGCTACACGCAGGCCGGGTAGGCCACCCGCCGCCGACGCCGTGCACGCGCCGGCGGGCGGGCCACGGCGCGCCGGGGCGATCCATTTCCTGACCGACTACGGCGACGCCGACGAGCTCGCCGGGGTGGTGCGGGCCGTCCTGGCCCGCCTGGCGCCCGGCGCCCCCGTGGTCGACCTCACCCACCAGGTGGCGCCTTTCGACGTCCGTGCCGGGGCCCTCGCCCTCGAGCGGGCCGCTCCCCACCTGGGCCCGGGTGTCGTCCTCGCCGTGGTCGACCCGGGGGTGGGAACCGACCGCCTGGCGGTGGCCGTCTCGGTCCCGGCCGGCGACGCGCCCCGGGCCCTCGTCGGGCCCGACAACGGGCTCCTGGCCCGGGCGGCCGACGCCCTGGGGGGCGCCACCGGTGCCGTGGCCCTGGCCCCGCAGCCGGGGGAGGGCCGGGCCACCTTCGACGGCCGCGACGTCTTCGCCCCCGCCGCCGCCGCCCTGTGGCGGGGCGCGGCGCTCGAGGAGCTCGGCGAGCCGGTCGCCCCCGACTCCCTGGTGCGGCTGCCCGAGCCCGGCCTCGTCGTCTCCGAGGTCGAGGTCGCCGCCGAGGTGCTCTGGGTCGACCGGTTCGGCAACGTCCAGCTGGCGGCGCGCCCCGCCGACGGCCGGGCGGCCGGCATCGACCGGGGCGGGCGCGTCGAGCTGCGCGCCGGAGGCGCCGTCCACCACGCGCCCTTCGTGCGGGCCTTCGCCGAGCTCGATGCCCCGGGGGTGGCCGGCGCCGAGGGGATCGGCGTGCTCGTGGACGCCAACGGCCGGCTCGCCGTCGTGTGCGCGCGGCAGGCTGCCGCTACCGTGCTCGGCGTGCGGGAGGGGGACACCGTCACCCTGCGGCGGGGACGGCCGGCGTGAACCTGGCATCGCTCGTGCGCGCCCACGCCGCCGGCGCCCACGCCGTCCACGACGGCGAGCGGTGGACGACCTGGGGCGAGCTGCGCGCCGGTGCCGCCGGCGTGGCCGGTGCCCT
>JAGWNV010000291.1 GCA_028872975.1 Acidobacteriota bacterium | reverse complement strand
GCGCGTCGGTGATCTTCGACCCGCTCACCGTGAGTCGGACGGCCAGCTCCCCGTAGCCGTACTGCTCGGTCGTCCCGAGGGCGCTCGCCGAGGTCGGCGGCGCCGACGTCGTCGTGGGAACGGTTCCTACCGGGGCCGGCCCCGTCGTGGTCGTGGGACCGGTCCCTACCGGGGCCGGGACCGTCGTCGTGGTGGTGGGGCGGTTGTCGGTGCGGGCGCTCACCGGGAGGGCGGCCGACAGCTGCGAGGTGCCCCTGCTGTGGAAGCTCAGGATGCCGGCCAGGCCGGCGGCGGTGGCGGCGATCACTGCGGGGTAGCGCTTCACGACCCGTTCTCCTCCATGGCTACCAGCTGTAGATCTCGTAGTGGATGCACGACGGCGGGACGCCGAGGCGCCGAGCGGCGGCGACGGCGTCCTCGACCAGGCCGGGAGGGCCGCACACGAAGACGTCCCGGCGGGCGATGTCGGGCACCAGGCGGCCGAGGGCGGCGGGTGTCATCCGGGACCGCGAGCGCGAGCCCACCACGGTGTGCAGGGTGCCCTTCCGGTGGCGCACGAGCTCGGCCACCTCCTCGTGGAGCACGAGCTCCTCCTCGGAGGCGGCTCGCATCACGACGACGGGATCGGTCGACTTGGGGAGGTCCTCGAGGAGCGACCGCAGAGCGGTGATCCCGATCCCCCCGGCCACCAGGGCCACAGTGGGGCTGCGTAGCGCGTGGGAGGTCACCGCCCCGTAGGGGCCCTCGAAGGCCACCCGTGTGCCGGGCTGCAGGCGCGCCACCGCGGCGGTGTGGTCCCCGATCTGCTTGACGGTGAGCCGGACGTAAGGGGGGCGGGGCAGGGCCGAGATCGAGTACGGATGCGCCTGCCACCACAGGCCACGGGTGAGGAACCGCCAGGCGAAGAATTGGCCGCCGGAGACGGCCAGGCGGTCGAGGTTCCGGCCCGAGAGCACCACCGAGACCACGCCGGGCCCCTCGGGGAGGACCTCCACCACCCGCAGCCGGTACCGGGCGCTGCGGACCACCGGCACGAGGAACCGGTTGACGAGGACGGCCCCGGCCGTGAGGGCCCACAGCACCGACCAGACGACCCGGGTGAGGGGATGGCCGACGAAGGCCGGGCCGAGGGCGATGACGTGGGCGAAGGAGAGGGCCAGGGCCAGGTAGATGTAGAGGTGCATCACCCACCACGTCTCGCGCCGCAGCCGGCGGCGGACGGGCCCGAACGACGCCACGGCGATCATGACCAGGAGCAGCAGCCCGGCGGTGGCTCCCAGCATGTCGGGGTAGGAGTCGACGAGGGTGCCGATCTCGTGGAGGACGCCGGTCCTGGCCGCCTGGGCGTAGCCGAGGGTCACGACGAGGGCGTGGAGGACGATGAGGCCGATGGGCCAGGGGGCCAGTCGGCGGTGCCAGCGCAGCATCCCGTCCTGGCCGAGGATGCGCTCGAAGGCGGGGACCCGGGCGGCGAGGACGACCATGACCAGGGCCAGGTACATCCCGACCAGCCCCGTGAGGCTGCCCACGAAGGTGGCCACGCCGCCGGGGAGGCGGAGCTCCCTCGTGGTCTCGGTGGCGACGGCGAGGACCACGACCGCCACGAGGCCGGCTACGGCGGCCGTGGCGGCGGCGGCGCCGACGGCGGGGTGCGGCGGGGGCGACCGCCGGGCCGAGGTGGGGTAGCGCCGGGCCCGCCGCTTCTGCGGCGACTGGGCGGGGTCGAAGACGGTTGTGACCATCGAACGGACGATTCTTGTCCCTGCGCCTGACGGCTGGATGAAGCCCGCGGGGGGCGCCGCGCCGGAGGCCCGGGGTGGGCGCCGTCCCGGGTGCCGCCAGGGCCGGGTCGGGTAACGTCCGGCGTCCACCCGCCGACCTGGAGAGGCCACCGATGCGCCCCCTCGGGCCGCTCGTCCCCGCCGACGAGACCTTCCACCACCAGATCACCGACACCTTCGCCACGGTGGGGCAGTCGGACCGGTCGTGGACGGAGAAGGTCTGCGCCATGGCGGCGCCCGCCGACGGCGGCTGGCAGGTCGCCTTCGGCATGGGCAAGTACCCGAACCGCAACGTCCTCGACGCCTATGCCGGCGTGAGCCGGGGGCGCGAGCAGTGGACGGTGCGGGCAAGCCGGCGGCTCTTCCCCGACACCGACCGCCTCGAGGCGGGCCCCATCTCCTATGAGGTCCTGGAGCCGCTCCGGCGGGTCCAGTTCCGCCTAGCCCCGAACGACGTCCTGCCGGTCAGCTTCGTGTGGACCTTCACCGCCGCCCTGCCCGCCGTCCTCGAGGAGGCCGAGCACCACCGGAGCAGGGACGCCATGCGCGTCGACGCCGACATAGTCCGCTAGCACCAGATCTGCACCGCCTCGGGCCGCCTCACCCTCGACGGCGCCGTCGCCGAGCTCGAGGACGCCGGCTCGGTGTCCACCCGGGACCACTCCTGGGGCGTCCGGTACATGGTGGGCGCACCGGTGGGCGACGTGGAGCCGGCCCCGGTGCCGTCCGGGGTGTCGACCACCATCCTCTGGTCGCCGCTCCTGTGCCGTCGTCCCGACGGGTCCCGTTACGGGATCCACGTCTTCTACCAGCGCCACGGGCTCGGGGGCTGGCAGCGCACCGAGCTCCAGGGCGGCATCGAGCACCCCGACGGCAGGCGCGAGCCCTTCGCCTCCCTGGCCGTCCGGGCCGACGTCCGGGACGACAACCGGCGGATGGCCAGTGCCGTCCTCGACTGCACCATGGCCGACGGATCGCCGCGGCCCATCACCCTCACCGCCCTCGGCGACACCGGGTTCCACCTCGGCGGCGGCCTCTACTTCGGGTTCGAGGGCCACTGGCACGGCCAATGGCGGGGTGACCTCGAAGTCGAGGGCGAGCACGTGGCCGACTGCACCGATCCCGCCGTGGCGCGCCGCCTCCACCAGATGCGCGACAACCTCGTGCGCGTCGAGGACCCCGTCGGCGGCGGGACTGGGATCGGGAACGCCCAGAGCATCTTCAGTGGGCCCCACCCCGAGATCGGGCTCACCGAGGAGTCCTCCTTCCTGTGAAGCCGTCCT
>JAGWNV010000290.1 GCA_028872975.1 Acidobacteriota bacterium | reverse complement strand
CCGGGGCGAGGGCCGTCGAAGCCTTCCGCTGACCCCGGTGGGGACCCTCCCCGGCGGGGAGCAGAATGGGCCCATGGCACCTCGTCCCCCCGGCCCCGACAGCTTCGGCACCCGCGGCACCCTCGACGTGGGCGGCCGCCGCCTCCAGATCCACCGCCTCGACGCCCTGGCCGGCCGCTTCGAGGTGGCGCGCCTGCCGTACTCCATGAAGGTCCTCCTCGAGAACCTCCTCCGCCACGAGGACGGCCGCCACGTCCACCCCGCCGACGTCGAGGCCGTCGCCTCCTGGGCCACGCGCCAGGCGGCCGGCTCGCCGGGGGCCACCGAGATCGCCTTCACCCCCGAACGGGTGCTCATGCAGGACTTCACCGGCGTCCCCGCCGTCTGCGACCTCGCCGCCATGCGCGACGCCATGGCCGAGGTCGGTGCCGACCCGTCTCGGATCAATCCCCTCGTCCCCGTCGAGCTCGTGATCGACCACTCGGTCATCGCCGAGGCGTCGGGGACCCCCGATGCCTTCAGCCGCAACGTCGACATCGAGTACCGCCGCAACGCCGAGCGGTACCAGCTGCTGCGGTGGGCCCAGCAGGCCTTCGACGGCTTCCGGGTGGTCCCGCCCGGCACCGGCATCTGCCACCAGGTCAACCTGGAGTACCTGGCCAGGGTGGTCTTCGAGGCCGACGGCTGGGCGTATCCCGACACCCTCGTGGGCACCGACTCGCACACCACCATGGTGAACGGCCTCGGCGTCCTCGGCTGGGGCGTGGGCGGCATCGAGGCCGAGGCCGCCATGCTGGGCCAGCCCCTCACCATGCTCATCCCGCCGGTGGTGGGGCTGCGGCTCACCGGCGAGCTGCCCGAAGGGTCGACGGCGACCGACCTCGTGCTCCACATCGCCCAGCTCCTCCGCCACCACGGCGTGGTGGGCAAGTTCGTCGAGGCCTTCGGCCCCGGCCTCGCCTCGCTCCCCCTCGAGAACCGGGCCACCATCGGCAACATGGCGCCCGAGTACGGCGCCACCTGCGTGATCTTCCCCGTCGACGACGCCACTCTCGCCTACCTGCGGTTCACCGGCCGCCCCGACGAGCACGTGGCACTCGTCGAGGCCTACACGAAGGAGCAGGGCCTCTTCGCCCGTCCCGGCGACCCCGATCCCGTCTTCTCCGAGATCGTGGCGCTCGACCTCTCGACCGTCGAGCCCAGCCTGGCCGGCCCGGCCCGGCCCCAGGACCGCGTGCCGCTCGGCGCCGCCCGGGACGGCTTCCACACCGCCCTCGCCGCCACGCCTGGGCGTCGCGACGACGCCGTCCGCCGCCACGGCAGCGACGGGGACGCCGGGGAGATCGCCGACGGCCACGTCGTCATCGCCGCCATCACGAGCTGTACCAACACCTCGAACCCCCAGGTGATGCTCGGGGCCGGGCTCCTGGCCAAGAAGGCCCTGGAGCGGGGCCTGCGGGCGCAGCCCTGGGTGAAGACCTCACTGGCGCCGGGGTCGCGGGTGGTCATGGACTACCTCGAGCGCGCCGGGCTCGACGCGCCACTCGCCGATCTCGGCTTCGAGCTCGTGGGCTTCGGGTGCACGACCTGCATCGGCAACTCGGGCCCCCTCCTGCCCGGGGTCTCCGAGGCCGTCCGCCAAGGCGAGCTGTCGGTGGCGGCGGTGCTGTCGGGGAACCGGAACTTCGAGGGCCGGATCCATCCCGACGTGCGGCTCAACTACCTGGCCTCCCCCCCGCTCGTGGTCGCCTACGCCCTGGCCGGTTCCATGCAGTTAGACCTCACGACCGATCCCCTCGGTGCCGACGCCGAGGGCCGGCCCGTCCACCTCCGCGACATCTGGCCGTCGGCCGAGGAGGTGGTGGACGCCGTCCGCCAGGCGGTGACCTCGGAGATGTTCCGGAGCCGCTACTCCTCGGTCTTCGAGGGCGACGACCGGTGGGCACAGATGGACGTGGGCAGCGGCGACACCTTCCCCTGGGACCCTGCTTCCACCTACGTGCTCCGGCCGCCCTTCTTCGAGGGCGTGGGCCCCGAGCCGGCGCCCGTCGCCGACATCGAGGGGGCCCGGGTGCTCGCCCTCCTCGGCGACAGCGTGACCACCGACCACATCTCGCCGGCCGGGTCCATCCGGTCCACCTCGCCGGCGGGGGCGTATCTCACCGACCACGGCGTGGCCCTCGAGGAGTTCAACTCCTACGGCGCCCGGCGGGGCAACCACGAGGTGATGATGCGCGGCACCTTCGCCAACGTGCGCCTTCGCAACCTCATGGCACCGGGCACCGAAGGGGGCGTGACCCGCCACCTCCCCGACGGGGGCCAGGCGACGATCTTCGAGGCGGCCATGGCCTACGCCGAGGAGGGCGTGCCCCTCGTCGTGGTGGCCGGCAAGGAGTACGGCTCGGGCTCGTCGCGCGACTGGGCGGCCAAGGGCACGCGGCTGCTGGGCATTCGCGCAGTGCTGGCCGAAAGCTTCGAGCGCATCCACCGCTCAAACCTCGTCGGCATGGGCGTGCTGCCGCTCGCCTTCAAGAACGGCATGACGCGCGCGAGCCTCGGCCTCAAGGGCGACGAGACCTTCGACGTCACCGGCATCGAGGCGGGGCTGAAGCCGCGCATGGACCTCAAGCTCACCATCACGCGCGGCGACGGGAAGAAAGAAGACATCCCCGTGCTGTGCCTGATCGACACGCTGGACGAAATCGAATACTTCAGGAACGGCGGCATCCTGCAATACGTGCTGCGGCAAATCGCGAAAGCGGCTTGAGGGCAAAGGCCGAAGCTTTCACCAGGGGAAAAGGAAGACGGACATGAAACGGAACTGGCTGGCGGGCGCGGTATTCTGCCTCGCCGCGCTGCTCAACTCCAACGCCATGGCGCAGACGGCGCCCGCGGCGGCCCCCACGGCGGCGAGCGCCCCTGCTCCCGCCGCGGCGCCCGTCACCGCGACACCTGCCGCGCCCGCGACACCCGCACCGGCCGGCTCGGCGGCAGCCCCGCCCGCGCAGGGCGGCGGCGACTGGATGAACTATAACCCCTATTCGGGCGAGGAAACCGACCTCAAGAACCCGAA
>JAGWNV010000289.1 GCA_028872975.1 Acidobacteriota bacterium | reverse complement strand
CCACGAGGCCTTCGAGCTGTCGGCCTGAGCCCGCCGGCCCCGGCCGCACCGGACCCCACCCCCGGCCCGTAGAATTGGCGGCCATGCGCGTGGGAGTGGTGGGGGCCACCGGCCAGGTCGGGACCGTCATCCGGTCGGTGCTGTCCGAGCGGCGGGTCCCGGCCGACGAGGTCCGCTTCTACGCCTCGGCCCGCTCGGCGGGCCGACGGCTGCCCTGGGCGGGCGGGGAGCTCGAGGTGGAGGAGGCCTCGGCGGCCGTCGGTGCCGGGCTCGACCTCGTGCTCATGTCCATCGGGGCGGGCGCCTCGAAGGAGCTCGCCCCGCGCCTGGCCGCCTCGGGGGCCGTCGTCGTCGACAACTCCTCGGCCTGGCGGATGGACCCCGGGGTGCCGCTCGTGGTGCCGGAGGTGAACGCCGACGCCCTCGCCGAGCTCCCCAAGGGCATCGTGGCCAACCCCAACTGCACGACCATGGTGGCCATGCCCGTGCTCGCCCCCCTGCACCGGGAGGCGGGCCTGCGGCGGCTCGTCGTGTCGACCTACCAGGCGGTGTCGGGGGCGGGCGGCAGTGGTGTGGCCGAGCTCGAGGAGCAGCTGGTGAAGACGAGCGAGCGGGCCGCCGCCCTCACCTTCGACGGGGGGGCGGTGGAGTACCCGCCCCCGGCGGTGTTCGCCGGGCCCGTGGCCCACAACGTCCTCCCCCTCGCCGGCCGGCTCGTCGAGGACGGCTCGGAGGAGACCAACGAGGAGCAGAAGCTGCGCGACGAGAGCCGCAAGATCCTCGGCCTCCCCGACCTGGGCGTGTCGGGCACCTGCGTGCGGGTGCCGGTGTTCACCGGCCACAGCCTCTCGCTCAACGCCGAGTTCGCCGCCCCCCTCTCCCCGGAGCGGGCCCGGCGGCTCCTCGAGGACGCCCCGGGTGTCCGCCTGTGCGACGTCCCCACGCCGCTCGCCGCCGCCGGCATCGACGACACCCTGGTGGGCCGGGTCCGGCGCGACCCGTCGGTCGAGCACGGCCTCGCCCTCTTCGTCTCCGGCGACAACCTCCGCAAGGGGGCGGCACTGAACGCCGTCCAGATCGCCGAAGCCCTCCTCGCCCGCCGGTAGCGGACGCCGGTCAGCCGGCGCGCTCGGAGAGGGCGATGATGCGCCGGGCCAGGTTGACGGCGTGGTCCCCGAAGCGCTCGTAGAACCGGGCCACGAGGGCCGCCTCGATGGCGACGGGCAGGGGCATCGAGCCGCTGGCGATCTCGGCGGTGAGCGCCACGTGGAGCTCGTCGACCTCGTCGTCGAGCTCCTCCACCTGCTCGGCCACCTCCGAGGCCCAGTCGGCGTAGGCGTCGGCCGTGGCCCGCCACATCTCGCAGGCCACCTCGCCCATCTTCTCCACCAGGCCCCGGGCCCGGGGGGAGAGCTCGGTGCCGAGGCCCTGGACGGCCCGCCGGGACACGTGCTCGGCGAGGTCGCCGCTGCGCTCGAGCTCGGGGAGCATCCGCAGGACGGTGATGAGGTAGTGGAGCTCGTCGGGGCCCGTGGCCCGCTCGGCCAGGCGGCGCTGGGCCAGCTGCTCGACCTCCCGGTAGAGGGTGTCGATCGCCTCGTCGCTCTCGGCCAGGGTCCGGGCCGCCTCCCGGTCGCCGGCCAGGAGGGAGTGGGTGGCCCCGGCCACCCCTTCGCCGACGAGGGCGAAGAGCCGGAGGATCTCCCTGTCGATCCGCTCGATGCTCTCGACGACGTCGTCGTCGGGGTCGGTCCGGAGGGCGCTGCGCCGTGCCATCGAGACGAGCGTACCGGGCCCCACCCGGCTCGCCCCCCGGTGACGGGAGGGGAATTCCGCCTGCGAGGTGCCGCCGGCCCTCATATTTCCCGGCGGCGAGGGGTACCGTCGGAAGTGGTGGCACACGTGGTGGTCTCCGACGCCGAGCGCGAACGGGAGATCGCCGAGCTGGCCCGAAGGTTCGCCGGGCTCGGCGGCCGGCCCGTGGCGAAGGTCTTCGCCCTGTCGTGGTGGAGCGACCACCTCCTGGCCCGGGCCATGGCCGACGCCCACTTCCGGGCTCGGCTCTTCCGGTTCGTCGACGCCTTCCCGGCCCTGGAGGGGCCCGACGAGGTGGTGGGGCACCTGCGGGCGGAGTTCGCCGGGGCCCGCGTGCCGTGGTGGTTCGGCCTGGGACTGCAGGCGTCGGCGGGATCGGCGCTCTCCGAGCGCCTCGCCTCGGGCGTGGCCCGGCGGTCCATCGACCGCATGGCCCGACAGTTCGTGGCCGGCGTCGAGCCCGAGGACGTGGCCACGGCGGTGGGCGCCATGTGGGCCCGGGGCACGGCCGCCACCGTCGACCTCCTCGGCGAGCACACCCACAGCGACACCGAGGGCGCCCGCTACGCCCGGCGGCTGGCGGCCCTCGTCGAGGCCCTGGGGGCCGCCGCGCCGCCCTGGGCTCCCCAGCCGCTGCTCGAGGCCGACGACCTCGGCCCCGTGCCCCGGGCGAGCGTCAGCGTCAAGGTGTCGGCGCTCTCCCCGCTCTTCGCCCCCCTCACGGCCGGGCGGGGAGTCGACGACGCCGAGGAGCTGCTCCTCCCGATCCTGCGGCGCGCCGGCGAGCTCGGCGTGAGCGTGTGGTTCGACATGGAGCGCTACGAGGAGAAGGCCCTCACCCACGCGCTCTTCCGCCGCCTCCTGGAGCGTCCCGAGCTCGACTCCCTCCACGCCGGGATCGTGGTGCAGGCCTACATGCGCGACGCCGGGGACGATCTCGAGTCCCTCGTGCACTGGGCCTCGGGGCGGCACCTGCCTCCCGGGGTGCGGCTCGTGAAGGGGGCCTACTGGGACACCGAGACCATCGAGGCCGAGGCGAAGGGCTGGCCCGGCCCGGTGCACGCCACCAAGGCCGACACCGACGCCGCCTTCGAGGACCTCGCCCGCCGGCTGCACGGCGCCCACGGGACGCTGCGGGCCGCCTTCGCCTCGCACAACCTGCGGTCGCTGGCCGCCGCCGTCGTCGACGGCCGCCGCGCCGGGGTCCCCGACACGGGCTACGAGCTCCAGCTGCTCTACGGCATGGCCGAGCCCGTGCA